>JASFPJ010000256.1:0-5181 GCA_050116035.1 Candidatus Aminicenantota bacterium
ATTCCTGGAGCCACCCTCTCCCTGGAATAATCTTCAAGGTATATCCGGTAATCTTCAGGGTAGGGAACGTATGTATCAGTGATATCCACTTCATCATTCATATTTTCATCGAACCAGATGAATTGGTGAGAACGGTATGGATTCATAGGGTTTAAATCAGTGAGATAATCAAGCATTATAGGTTCAGTGTATCGGGAAAAAGAGGCCTTGAACACGGATTTTCCATTTCCGAAGATGTCGAAACTAAGGCCTATGCGGGGTGAAAAAGCGTTCCAAACGATTATGTTTTTCCAACTTAATATCGAGAATAACTCATAAGGATTGATCTCAACCAATGGTTGGATTATATTTTCACCGACGAATAGAGAGACATCATTGCCGCTTATTCCTTTGGAATGTGTTGAGAGTTCGGAATCGCTCCTGTCGAATCTGAGGCCCAAGGTTAGAGTCAATCTTTCCCATAAGGTGATCGAATCTTGGACGAAAGCGCTTAACCTTCGGCTTTCGGCCTTGGGATTACTTTCTATTCCATATCCAGAGGCAATGGAGAAAGAGATCATACCTTTATTCACTAGGAAGCCGGAGGATGGAGAAATATCCTGGCCGAAAAAATTAGGACTATCATAATAATAATGTATCAACATGTTATCGGCTTTCCAGACTGAATATTCACTGGATATAAATTCGATTTCGGCTCCGGCTTTAAGTTCATGGTCACCACCGAGGAAATTCTCTTGAAAGTGTGTTATGGATGCAGTGAGCTGAAACCTGTCTTGCACCCGATCTTCGTTGAATCCTGCACTTCCCCAAAGACGTTCTGTTCCTTGATCAAAGTATTGAGGCTTACTTCTTCCGTTTGCGTCAAGTCCGAGTGGCAATTTTTTGTGAGTGAAACCCATTCTTCCAAAGGCCATTGTATTTTGGTTAAGTCTGTAGCTGAGAACCGCGGTTCCAGTGTAGTTAATTTCGAGATCCATGGTATGAGTGGATTCTTTAGGCCTGTTCCAGCCCATACTGGATTCGTAGACTGAACGGTAGCGGCTGTTGTAGTTGAACATTCCTGAAACTTGAAGCTCGGGAATAAAACGGCTGGTGAACTTCAAAAAACCCATTTTTTCGACATTCGACCTGTGAAATTCCTTGTGCTCGATTCCCTGAGGATCGGCCCATGGAATAAAAGGAGTGGTCCGCTTTTGAGAAAATACTCGTGCATTCCCGAAATAGGAGAGTCTATCCTCGTAGAGTAATCCTCCAAGAGAGAGAGAAAAGTCCCACAATCTTTTATCCAGTGCGGGCGGGGAGATGCCTGGGCTGTTGAGTGTTTCACCGGGCCTGAGAAGGCTTGAGAGATTATCACTTGTGTGATAAATAACAAGTTCTCCGCCGCTTCTGCCCTCACCTGATTTTGTGATTACATTGACATAGCCAGCCTCGGTCGCTCCAACTTCTGCAGGATGAGCCGCGGTTTCGACTTGGATCTCTTCTGCAGTATCAAAAGTAAAGTGAGTGAAAAGATGCCGGTTCATTGGATCAGCCATGAATATACCATCAAAGGCAAAAGTATTCGCTTGTGCATCTTGGCCGTGAATAAACGAACGTTTGAGGAAGGGGACTCTTTCCGTCGCCACACCCGGCATTGAATCTACGACGTCCACAAGATTTCTCAAAAAAGGAATATGTCGGAGAAGGTCTTTATCTATACTCGTGGCATTTTTTGGCGACACCGTATCTATTGTCGGAGTGGGGATTGTTCTTGTGATTTTTTCTTCGGTCGGAGTTGTTTCCATGGTTATACTCAGATGGGCCGTTTTGCCGGCTCTGATGATGATATTATCCATGCTGACCGTTTTATATTCTGGGATTTCGACCATCAGTCTGTAAAATCCGGGAGGAAGGCCAGAGAATATAAAATTCCCTGTTTCTGAGGTGAAATAAGTCCGGATTCCCAGTAAATTTGGTGAAGACAAGTAAATGGAGGCATCTGGTAAGGCGGCTCCTTCTTCATTGATTATTTTTCCCCTAAGCGTTCCCGAATATGTTTGAGCGAGTGTGAAGGTCGTGAGTCCAGTCAGAAAAAACAATATCGCAAGGATTCCAAATGATTTCTTCACCACGTTGAGCCTCCTTAGTGTTTGCAGCCTTTGAATAAGCTTTTTCCAGTTATTCATAGGAAATAACTCTTTTTCCTTGTATTTTGATTCAATTCATTACAATAAATGACTCCTCATTAAGAGTCAAGGTTTCCAGAGACTGATCAAATGCGAGCGAAATGAAGCGAAAAAAGCGGCAGGAGTACGTGCTCAGTAATTTGTTAACAATTTTTAGGTGTCATTGCGAGCGAAGCGTGGCAATCTCTTCAAAAGAAATTATGTTATTACGTGAATGAAGATATCCTTTTTATGAGATTGCCATGCTTCGCTCGCAATGACACAAGGATGAGATTGCGACATTTCACTCGCAATGACATCCAAGAGGTGTCATCTAATTATTGAGTGCGAGCACCTATCCTCAATTTTCTTTAAAATGAATGGCGGGCGTATTAAGTGGCATCATTTTCTATCTTGCTGTCTGTTCCTTTGCCCATAAGGCCGCTCCCAGAAAACCGGCTTTGTTTCCAAGGGATGCTTTCTCGATTGTGCAGCATTCATAGGAAGCCTTGTATGATCTTCTTTTCACTTCTTCAAGCGCGGGAGACAGCAGAAGTTCGCCTGCGGACATGACCGCACCTCCCAGGAGAATTTTATCGGGATTCAATAAATTCATGGCTATGCCGAGGCCGATTCCAAGGAAGTATCCGGCTCGAGCAAAGGCTTGCCGAGCCGCCATTTCTCCTTTTTTCGCTCTGGCAAAAACTTCTTCCCCTGAGATTTTTTCGTCTTTTTTTCTTATTGTGTTGTAATTCCTTACTATTTTAGGAGCTGAGACTTCTGTCTCCAGACATCCCTGGCCGCCGCAGTTGCACTTTTCCCCTTCTGGATTAACGGTTACGTGTCCTAACTCTCCGGCAAAACCGCATTTGCCTCGCCAGAGTCTCCCATCAAGGATGATTCCTGCGCCAAGGCCTGTGCCAATGGTTAGCAAGATGAGGCTGTGTGCTCCTTGTCCAGCCCCATGTTTATATTCTCCGAACGCGGCCATGTTGGCGTCATTGTTGACCCAGAATGGAACCTCTATGAATTCAGAAAGGGCAGGGATGAGGTCGAAATTGTTGAGCTCAGCATAGTTAGGCGATTGAAGAATTCTTTGCTGCTCAAGGCTGAAGATTCCAGGGAAGCCGAAACCAATCGCTGCCACCTTTCTCGTTTCTTTTCTTTTCAGGTCATTCCAGAGTTTTTCCAGGAGTTCAAGCAGCTGTTTAATGGTGGGTGGAGTGGCGGTCTTCGAGTTAAAGATGATGTTTCCAGCAGAATCGGTCAATCCATATTTCAGGCGAGTTCCTCCCAAATCAAATCCGGCATAGATAGGCATTTTCAGGTTTTTATCTTTTTAGCGGACAGGCTTAGTGATGGTGGGGACGTTCTTCTCAGGGAGAAATATATTTGAGAAATTGGCCTCAGGGATTGGAAAGATTAATGAAGGAATTCTCTTTTTCTCCTTTGGGTGTGCGCACAAGTTTTTCAATGAAGCGGCTCATTCCTCCTTAGCAGGAGGCTGAGGTTTATCTGGAGGGGATTCTTTGTCCTTTGAGCTTATGGATTTTCGAAAATTCTTTATACCTTCTCCTAATGATTTTCCTAATTCAGGTAACTTTCGAGCGCCGAAGATGATGACGATGATCAGAATGATTAGAATGAGTTCTGTCGGTCCGACAGGTCCTAAAAAAAACATTAAAACCTCCTCTGAAGGCTCAAGGTGTTGTTCTCTTGACTACTCTTAACAAAATTACTTGAGTCTGGCTGAAAAGTCAAGAGAGCTCTGGGATAATGAGTCAGAAAGAATGGGTAGTAATGTCTGATCTTTCACACATTGAGGAGGAAACAATATTGCCAATGACAGGAATAAAGAATAGAACCATCCCTGAATTTCTTATATACTTAATGGTTAAAAATAATGAAAAGAATCAGGAATTTTTCCATAATTGCCCACATCGATCACGGGAAGTCCACCCTGGCTGACCGCCTCCTGGAGAAAACAGGAGCTCTCTCTCCTCGGGAGCTGAGAGAACAAGTGCTGGATACCATGGACCTGGAGAGGGAAAAGGGAATCACCATAAAAGCTCAGACCGCCCGCCTTCGATACATCAATCAGTCTGGAGAGGAATACATCCTCAACTTGATCGATACACCCGGGCATGTGGATTTTACATATGAAGTCTCCCGGAGTCTCGCCGCCTGCGAGGGAGCGCTCCTCGTTATTGATGCTTCACAGGGAGTCGAGGCTCAGACCTTAGCCAACACCTATCTGGCCCTTCAGAATGACCTTGTCCTCATACCGGTCATCAACAAGATCGACCTCTCTCAATCCAATCCGGACCTCACCCTCGAGCAACTGGAGAACATAATAGGAATCAGCCGAGAAGAAGCTATTTTGGCCAGCGCGAAAAAAGGAATCGCCATCGACCAAATCCTTGAGAGTGTAGTTGATCGTATTCCGGCTCCAAAAGGAAGCCCAGATTCTCCTCTTAAAGCCTTGGTCTTTGATTCCTGGTTTGATTCCTACCGAGGAGTCATCATTCTGGTAAGGGTTTTTGATGGAACAATCCACACTGGAACTCAGATTGAGCTGATGTCGAGCCGAGCTGCGTACGAAGTGGAGGAACTGGGTTACTTGACTCCTAAACAGAAAAAAAGTGACAGTCTGGTCGCCGGAGAAGTCGGATACCTTATCGCTGGAATCCGCGAGTTGAGCCACGCCAGAATCGGAGATACAGTTACGGAAAAAAACAGAAGAGCGGACCAGCCCCTTCCTGGTTTTCAAGAGGCGAAGCCCATGGTTTTCTGCGGGATGTTTCCGGCCGGAGAAAGTAGTGTGGAGGATTTAAGAAAGGCTCTGGCCAAGTTGAGACTCAATGATTCCTCCTTCCAGTACGAACCAGAGAATTCACCTGCACTGGGGATGGGTTTCAGGTGTGGGTTTTTGGGGCTTCTTCACAGGGAAATTGTTCAAGAAAGATTGGAGAGAGAATTCGATTTGAACCTCGTCACCACGGCACCGAGTGTAAATTTCAAAGTTACCCAAAAG
>JASFPJ010000257.1:0-5177 GCA_050116035.1 Candidatus Aminicenantota bacterium
GTGAAGCTCGGATTGGAAGTTTTCTTGGAAAAACACCTGGACTTGGTTCAAGGGAAACGGGTGGGATTGATCACAAACCCGACAGGCGTCAACAGCCGTTTAGAGAGCAGTGTCGACCTTTTTTATGAAAATCCAAATATCAACCTTGTGGCACTCTACGGACCAGAGCATGGTGTCAGGGGAAACGCACAGGCCGGTGAATACGTTCCCTTTTACATGGATACGAGGTATGACATACCTGAATACAGCATCCCTGTGTTCAGCCTGTACGGACAATCGATTAAACCTGATAAAGGGATGTTGAAAGATATCGATGAATACATGCGTTCCTTTGACACGAAAGATGTCGGAAAGATTCCGGAACAATCGATGATCGAGAGCATAGATGTCCTGGTGTTCGACATACAGGATGTGGGAACGAGGATTTACACCTATGTCGCCACCATGGCCTACTGCATGGAGGCCTGTGCGGAGAGTGGCATTGACTTCATAGTCTTAGACAGGCCCAACCCGATTAATGGTGTAAACATGGAGGGGCCGTTGCTGGAATACCCGGAATACAGCTCTTTTGTCGGGCTTTATCCTGCCCCGGTCAGACACGGAATGACGGCAGGGGAGCTGGCTAGATTGTTTAACGACAAATTCTTGGAAAAAATGGCCAATCTGACAGTGATTCCCATGGAAGGCTGGAAAAGAGAGATGTGGTACGATGAGACCGATCTTCCCTGGGTGATTCCTTCACCCAACATGCCCACACTCGCGACGGCCACTGTCTATCCCGGGCAGGTCTTCCTGGAGGGGACGAACGTTTCTGAAGGGAGGGGAACGACCAAACCGTTCGAGCTGTTGGGAGCACCCTGGATAGACGGCTACAGATTGACTGCGGAGCTCAACAGATTGAACCTTCCAGGCGTCAAATTCAGGGAAGCCTGGTTCACGCCAACCTTTTCGAAGTTCAAAGGAGAACTCTGCGGCGGAGCGCAGATCCATGTTGTGGATAGGAATGTATACAAATCATTCGACATGTCTCTCCATATCATTAAGGCAATCATGGATATCTACCCCGACAGTTTCGCATTCCATGATGAATACTTCGACAAGATTATGGGCACATCCAGAATAAGAGAGGCTCTGGAAAAAGGAGTGGCTGTTGATGACATCATAAAAGGCTATGAAAAGGAGCTTGAAAATTTCAAAAAGTTGAGAAAGTCCTATTTGCTGTATTGAGGGGAAGAAGACTTTTTAAAGATTGCTCCACATTACATATGTGTGTATAAATAAAGGAGGGGAGGAATTGAGATGAATGTTTATTTAGTTCAACACGGCCTGTCCATGCCTGAAGAGATGGATCCTGAGAAGGCACTCAGCCCGGAAGGGAATAAGCAGTCTCGAAATATTGCGGAATTTTTGAGAGAGAAAAATATCCGTATCGACTGCATCTGGCACAGCCCAAAAAAGAGAGCGGTTCAGACAGTTCATATCATGGCTGAGATTGTTGCATGCCCTGAGACTCAAGAAAGAAAGGATCTCAATCCGTTAGACCCGTTGGGGAACCTCCCAGGGGAAATCGAAACCTTGGAGAAAGACCTGATGATCGTCGGACACCTGCCCTTTTTACAGAAACTGGCTTCATTCCTTTTGAGTGGGACAGAGGGTAATCAGTTTATTTCCTTCAGGAATTCGGGAGTCATTTGTCTGGAATACACAGATGCATGGAAGCTTTTATGGGCAGTGGTTCCTGAATTATTGGAAAAGGGGAGAACGCCAGCGGAGTTTGACAGCTCGAAGTTCGGCTGTTAGTCGACTCACTTTAATGCGTAATGATTGGATAGCATTCAGTGATGTCTTTGCTCCAGTCAGATTTTTTACGCCATTCCCTCTTCAACCTTCTCGGCCCTGCGGAACTCCGCGTGTTTATCAAATCTCACGCCCAGATATTCCCCCTAGTCATACCAAGCACCGTCCGATGTATTATGCCGTGCTCAGACAGTCCTCGGGCCCGACTCCGTCCGGTTCCCTCAAGGTCGAAGCGGGAAGGCTAAATCTTCCGATGTCGCTTCATCCATCCCTGAATGCTCTTCTGAGTTATCTGATTTGAGTCATACTCACGCAAAATGGAAGAAAATCAATAGCTCTAGCTCAGGTCGCGTATCCGGACTTCAATCTCTTTCACATCCTTCAACAGCTCGACAATCTCAGATGTGTCAGTCCGGCCGTAATGATAAGGATAGAGGATTTTTGGCTTGAAGGCCTTGGCCGCGTCAGCCACCATTTCTGGGGACATCGTGTAGGGGAGATTCATCGGTAAGAAAGCGATGTCAATGTCTTTCAGAGCTTTCATCTCTGGAGTGTTCTCTGTATCGCCAGCCACATACACTCTCTTGTCGCCGAATGTGATGATATAGCCGTTGCCATCACCTTTTGGGTGGTAGGGCATGTTTTCTCGCCTCATGTGCACGATGTTGTAGGCAGGGACAGCTTCAATCTTCAAGCCCGTGACAGTTTTAACATCCCCGTTATTCATGATGGTGCCGTCAATTTTCCCCATACACTTTTTCGTTAAGACGATCTCTGTATTGGTTTTTTTGATAGCTTCAACTGCTTTGGGATCGAGGTGATCCCCGTGTTCATGGGTGATGAGGATAAGGTCAGCCTTTGGAAGCTGGGTATAATCGCCCACCCGGCTGTAAGGGTCAACATGGATGATTTTTTCATTAAAGGTAAACATCAATGTGCCGTGACCGATGAACGTAATCTTCAGATCACCTTTGGAAGTTTGAAAGACGTCTGAAGCAAATTCCTTTTGAGCCGTCGCTGTCAGAATACACCCTATGATTAAAGCCGTACCTAGGATAAAGAATTTACGCATCATACCCCTCCTTTATTTATATCCGGTTTATGAAAAATATCTTTCTTCAGGATACAGATTTTAGATTAGGACGTCAAGCGCTCAGGATTTCATGGGCATGCGTCAGCTTTTCCTTGACTTTCAGGCTGTAGGGACAGGCGGTGTCGCAGTGCCCGGAACAGGTTGCGCAGTTGAGAGGCTTCTTGTTCTCTTCCAGCTCATTGTAATAGCGCATGGCTTCTTTTTCCATCCGGTAATCCTCGAAGTACATTTTGAAGCGAAGAACATCGTTAATAGCGACATTCTGAGGGCAGGAAGCCAAACATTCCTGGCAACTGACTCGGCAGTATTGATCCTTGGTTTGACGCTGATACTCTGCGATCACTTTTAAATCTGTTCTGTTCAATGGTTTTCCAGAAGTGGAAACGTATTCTTCGACATGTGAGTAACTGCTCATGGTCGGGATACAGGTGTGAATATTCGAGTTGCTGAGAACCCAGCGTATGGCGGCCTGGGGATAACTCACGTCCTGGCTGATGAGTGATTTCAGGTTTCCGTGTTTTCCTCCGGCAAAGACTTTCATCGCCACCGTGCCTATTCCTTTCTGATGGACCGGCCCGAGGAGGGATTCAATTTCATTTCCTTCATCGTGGTTGTAGATAACCAGAACAACCTGGCTGAAATCATTATTCAGAACCTGCTTCAAAGTCAATTTGGCATTATGAGTGGAGAATCCTGTGAATCGGACTTTCCCGTCTTTTTTAAGCTGAGCATAGGCGGCCTGGATCTCTTCATTCTCCAGCAAGGCGAGATCACTGACACCATGCACCATGGCGACATCTATATAGTCTGACTGCAAGCGCTTTAAGCTAGCTTCGATTCTTTTGATGATTTCGTCTCTTTTGACTTTGGGATTCAAACCATGCTTGGTCGTGATCGTGACCTTATCTCTCACATCCTTGAGAGCTTGGCCGATGAATGATTCACTCTTGGTGCGCATATAGCTTTCGGCTGTATCAAAGTAAGTCACCCCTAAGTCATAGGCATACCTGAGAACATTCGGTTCAAAAAAAGAGATGGCTCCACAGCTCACGTCCGGCACCTTAATCCCTGTTTTTCCCAAATCATTGTATTTCAGGATTTTTATAGGAGAAGAATTTCCCTGCGCAGGAACAGGATTCCCTGGACTCGCTTTGACATTTCTTGACAGACCCAATCCCAACACACCTGAAGAAAAAGCTGTTAAAAAGTTTCGACGATTTATCTTCGCCATTATATCCTCCTTTATTGAGTTACTTTTTTTTGACTCGGATAGGCGATAGAGTATCCAATTGTTCAGCCAGCTTTGAGAATTCTGGAGATATCAAGTAAATAAGATAATTGTCCGCTCTGCGGTTTGGCACCATAAATTTGGAGCCAGGACCGAGTGTACTCCTGGGTGGGAATGATTCATGAAAGTCGATTTCCAGCTCTGTATCCGCTATCTGAAGAATCAGTTTGTCCTTTGCCTTGAATCCGGCTTTCTGTATGCATACGTCTGTCCAGTTTGTGTCAATCGTAAGGATGTTTCGCCTGAAGCTTGATTGGACGATGTTCCCTTTTAAGAAACCTTGACCGATTTCCACATCTCCGACATTGACATCCAGATTTGTGAAAAAGTCTTTCTCTAAAGGCTGGTTAACCTTCACATCCGAGATCTCAACGCTACTTCCTCTTGTTCCCACCTGAGAGGCGAACCATGAGGAGGGAATCTTCACTCCTTCTATTTCCTGGTAAGGGCCGAAGTCGTGGTTTTCTTCATGCTTGTTCTGTTGTTCATCATAGCCTTTGATCACCAATCGTTTGAGTAAGGAATCTTCGGAACCCAGATAAAATTCTACCTGTAAACCATCCACATTCGTTGAGAGCATGTGGAGTTCCCGTGGTCCAAAACTTTTCAGACCGTGGTACTTCAGCTTGCCCTGGAAATGATTCAAAGTGAATAAACCTGCTCTGAGGTGAGCTAGACATTGATAAATGGATTTCTGGAGTCCGGTGAATTCAGTCGTGTTGTTGAAACAGTTTCTTCGCACCTTGTCCTTCTCGTTAAGTATGACTTCAGTGATGATCGGCGCCCGGCCTTCGGTCAACTTCATCACACCCTCTGTAGATAGGTAATAGTTTGTCGAACCGTACGCAAAAGAATAGTTTTTAATCTTGGATAAATTCGCTTTTCCTCCTGCGGCCAGGATGTTTTGCTCGACGATTTTATTGGCCTGAGAGCAGGAAAGAAAAATAAGCCCGGTGAGAATCAAGAAACAAATGGTGAATGAAATCCGACGATGTTTGA
>JASFPJ010000258.1:0-5176 GCA_050116035.1 Candidatus Aminicenantota bacterium
TAATTCCAGTTGCTTCCTGTGATCTGTGACTGAGAAAGCTTTAGCGATCAATGGCTCTAAAGAGATGATGGCTTCATCATAATTTTTCTCCTGGCTGATCATTTTCGTGCTTTCGTTCATTTTGAGCCCGATTTCTGCGACAATCTCGGCCTGTGTGACTACGGGCATGCCTGGAGCGCCTCCTCCAGCCCCCACATCGCCAGTCACTTCCTCGACGTTTGTGTTGTAGATCCAACCTGAGTTTCCTTGGTAGGTGACCTTATACCAGCTTCCTTGCTTACTTTCTGCATCCAAAATTGTGTTTAACGGAACCCTGACTAGAGTCCTTCCCCCGATCGAACGAGTCGCTTTTATACTGGCATTATCCAGGATGACTTTTACCTTCAGTTGAGCTGCCTCAAGGGCAACAAGAAGGAGAAAAAGAAGAAATACACTCGTTAAAATTTTGCTAATTTTGAGTTTCTTCTGTTCCATCCTATCCCTCCTCAAAGAAACAATGAAAATTATAATGACTTCGTTATCTATCCGGTTATCTTTCTCGTTTTTCTTCTTTAACGATTTTCCAGATGTTCCCCTGTTTTTGCATCGTCCAGATAATATCGCCCTCAAAAATCCTTTCCCTCTGCCCGGTTTGTTTACTCACTGCGGATGAGAAATTAAAGAATTTGACTTCCACATGCGTTCTATCTTTGAAGTCAATCGATATGCCTGAGTTATCCACCTCAGACTGTATCTGGTTAAAATTATTAAAAATCCACCTCAAATCAGGTATTTTGAGGTCTTTGAGATCAGAAGAACCGATATAATAATCGAATACTTCAAGCTCCTTGTTTTCCTCGGCTTTCCTTATTGTTTCCAAAATCGATAAAATTTCCTTTTTCGCTCCCGCTTCAAAAATTGCCTGGTCTGCCAGACCCCAGTATTTCCGCGCGTCTTTGTGGTCTTTTTCTAATTTAAATATTTTTTCCATCTCCCGCATACACTGCGAGTATCTCCCATTCTTGTAATGACTGATACCTGTCTGCAAGGTGGTATTGATTAAAATCCGGGTTTCCGCTTTATTCTTATAATCGAGAGCTGTAACGTCTCCTGGATTCTCGGCAAGGAATGCATCGGCCAGCTTGACGGCCTCGTTATATCTTCCCTTTTCGTAACTCTGCTTAATTACATTTAGTTTTAGAGTTCTCGGATCAGTAACCGGCTCCTCATCCTCAGGAGGTGGTGTTGGCTTGACACCTTTCCCTTTGTCGGGTGGAGGCTGCGCAACCATTGCCTCTTTGGCTCTATTCAAATAATCTTGAGCGGCTATGTTGCCCGCATCCTCCGCAAGAACCGCTTCGGCTAATCGAACAGTCTCCGTATAATCACCCTTTTCCAGGCCCTCCTTGGCCTTGTTTAATTTTTCCTCTTTAGTGAGTGAATCAAGAGGCGGACTTTGGCTTGAAGACACGCCCAGAATTCCTGTTATTTTCTGGGCTACATCCGTAACAAAAGGCAATTTTCCAGTCTGTTCGTTGTAGAAATAAGCTCCTCCGGCGAGGATAATTAAAAACGCAGGTATTGTGAGTCCGAGGATGAGCCCCAGTCTGCCTTTTTTCTTTTCTTCTTCTACAACTTCCTCTTCCTCTTTTTTTTCCTTTTCCTCCTCTTCAGGGATGGGGGCTTCCCTGGTCACGGTGACGGCTATGGTTTTATCAGCCAGTTTGTCTAGATTACGTAGGTCGTCGGAGAGCTGATTACAATTCTGGTAACGGTCATTCGGATCTTTGGCCAAGGCCTTCCCGATTACTTTTTCAAAGCCTGCCGGAAGTCCCTTTTTAACTTCACTTAGAGAGGGGGGCTCTTCATTGATGATTTTATAAATTACTGTCGTGATACTCTCAGCCTCAAAGGGTCTTCTTCCTGTTAAAAATTCATATAAGATACAGCCTACAGAGAATATATCTGAGCGCTTATCCACTTTCTTGCCCATGACCTGTTCAGGGGACATATAGCTCGGAGTCCCCACGGCTGTTCCGGATTGAGTTAAAGTCGAAGTATCCACTCGGGCCACGCCAAAATCACAGATATAGGGTCTTCTGTTTTTATCCAATAATATATTGCCGGGTTTAATATCGCGATGGACAATTCCATGCTGATGGGCAAAATCCAGGCCACTGCACACCTGTTCCATGAGCTTGGTCACATCCGGAACCGAAAATTTCTCACCCTGCGCAATCAGCCTCTGGAGACTCGGGCCTTCTATTAGCTGCATGACAATATACGTCAGGTCTTTCTCTCTTCCTACATCAAAGATTGTGATAATATTGGGGTGGGTGAGTTTTCCGGCAGCCTGGGCTTCTCTAATGAACCGCTGCATAATCTCTTCATTATCAGTCTCTTCCGAAGCTAAATCGAACCGGATAGTCTTAATGGCCACTTGGCGGTCAATATCAGGGTCAAGAGCTTTATAAACGATCCCCATCGCTCCTTTGCCCAGAATGCTGAGGATCTCGTATTTTCCTATTTTTTTCATTTTTGCCTAATTAATCCGTGTTCCGATTTTATCCAAAGAGCCCTGGTGTGCTCCTATGATTACAAATGAATTATCCGCTGTCAATCATCCGTTAGGAGGATTTGAGGGGTGAATTCTGGATTTATCTCCTCATCTAAAAGGATGATATCTGGCTTCCTCTCGGCAGAAAGGTCTTCAGCAGGATATTGTCCACGTAATAATAGACAAATGGGCACGACCTCTCCTTTGAACTGGATTACCCAATGAATACAAATACCACTAACTTTAGCTTTTTCTGTATTATCCCTTAAAAAATATACTAGAAAAATTCGGTTGTCAAGAAAAGTTTAGAATTGAATTTTGCCAAAGAACAGTGAATCGTGTTAAAACGTTCTTGGTCTTGCTTGATAGCGAAAAAATAAGAGTTGGAGTTTTTATTTCATTCGCCTGAGGTTTTAAAAAAAAGGAGAGAGTCTTCGACCTGTAAATGGTAGATAAAACAACAGAAACAGCCGCATTCCAGAAAAAGCTGTTCCGCTGGTATGAACGGCACCACAGAGCGCTCCCCTGGCGGGAATGTGCTGACCCCTATAAAATATGGATTTCTGAGGTTATGCTCCAACAGACAACAGTCCAGACAGTCCTTCCCTACTATACCAAATGGATAAAAACCTTTCCTCGGATCAAAGACCTCAGCCAAGCTCCTCTTCAAAAAATCCTCAAAACCTGGCAGGGCTTGGGCTATTACCAGAGAGCGAAAAACCTCCACAAGGCTTCGAGAATAATCATGGAAAAATTCAAGGGACGAATCCCCCAGGATTACGAAGAATTGAAAAAACTGCCTGGATTCGGCCCCTACATCACAGCCGCTGTCCTGAGTCTGGCTTTTGATAAGCCATTTCCGGTTGTGGATGCCAATGTTCGTAGAGTCTTGATGAGGCTGAAAGGAGCTCGAGGCGAAGCCAATCCCAAAAACGATAAGGGACTTCTCGATTTTCTCTCTCCTTACTTCCCCCGAAAAAAGTCAGGTGATTTTAACCAGGCGATGATGGAGTTGGGTGCCCTGGTTTGCCGACCAAAAAATCCCTCTTGCCTTCTCTGTCCTCTCAATGACTTCTGTCAGGCATTTAAAGACGGTAAACAGGAAGTCATCCCCCTCCCCAAAAAAAGGAATTACCGGAGGATTGAAGCGGTTGTGGCTATAATCAGAAAAAATGGAAAACTCCTGATTCAAAAAAGACCGCCTGAGGGACTTCTGGCAGACCTCTGGGAATTTCCAGGGGGAAAAAGAAAACCCGGAGAAACTCTGGAAGAGGCCCTTCATCGGGAAATAAAGGAAGAGCTTCACACTGAAGTCCAGGCGGAAAAATTCCTGATAAGAGTTCAACATGCGTATACTCAATTCCAGGTGACTCTTTATGCGTATGAATGCCGTCTAAAAAATATACCGCCCCTGAATAAAAATCATCACCGCTGGGTGACTTTGAAAGGCATGAGGCATTATCCTTTCCCTTCGGGAAGCGCAAAAATCATAAAACATATGGTACAGAGTGAAAAAATTCTCGGGGAAAAGAGGGCAAAAAAATAGATGGATGTCACCTATCAGTTCGTTAATTACGGTGAAGTCTTAAAACCTGCTGAGGACGTTCTCGCCCTGGACGTCGGGATGAAAACGATCCCTGGTGTCATCGACCATCACCATCCACAGGCAGAAGTCGAGTGCACCGCATCCTTGATTATAAAGCATCCCCATCTTGTCCTGGACCACATCAAAAGAGAAGATAAAACAGGAAAAAAGAGAGGCTCCATCCAGTTATGCATCATCACGCACCGTCTCCCAGATTTTGACTCAATCTCTTCCGTCTTCCTCGCTCTAAAACTCATTGAAACCGGAAAGGTCGACACACATATGGAAAATATGGCCCGCTATGTCAAAATGGTGGATTCGGCCACACTGCCGAAGAACATTGACCTGACATCCACACCCTACTCCATCCTTCGTTCACTCCACACAGAGATAAAAAGAGAGAAAGAGGATGTCAACCTCCAGAGGATGAAAGAAGGTTTAAAATTCATGAATTTCTTGTACTCTAGGTCAGAAGAAGGGTACGACATCATCGAAAATCGAATCCTTTTTTCAGGAATAGACAGGTATGAGAGAGCGATGAGAAGGGTAGAAAACGACTACTTCAATTACCTCGCTGATGTCAAAAAGGCCAGAAAAATCATGCTTTCCCTCCCAAAAACTACAGAAAGAAACCGGATTCAAGTTGACGGCCTCGTCATAAAAAATCCAAAGAGCTTCCTTCTCAGAGAATGGGCTCGAAGAGATAGGGAAAATCCCTCATTGCGGGATGGCTTCTCCTTCCTGATGACAAATTTCTGGGACCACCGCTATATTCTTGGGGTTGATCCGGAAAAAGGAGTCAATCTTAAAGGACTGGGAGATTTGCTGAATGAAAGAGAGCTGGAAAAGAGAAATGAGACGGAAAGACCTTTCGTTTTTCGCTGGTATGATGGGGATTGCCCTTTTTTCAATTTCCGCATCATCGATTCTCCACAGGATGGAACCGAACTCAGCCAAGAAGAGATTGAAGATGTGCTTCTTTTTTTCAGCCAAATGGGGACGTTCCCTGAGGTGCCACCTTAGCCAAACGGAGACGTTCCCCAAACCAAATGGGG
>JASFPJ010000259.1:0-5173 GCA_050116035.1 Candidatus Aminicenantota bacterium
TCATCTCCCAGACTCGATTTAAGCATTAATTTGAGCACAGTTTTAGACATACCTGTCATTTTGCCGGGAAAAGGTATCACGCGAATTGTTGAAAAGAAAATGGTGGGCGATACAGGATTTGAACCTATAACTTCTAAAGGCTGGACAAAGATAATCCGCAAGGTGTATGGAATCGACCCTCTGTTGCGCCCCTCCAGTGGAGGCAAGATGTCCATCATATCTTTTATAGATGATCACAAGGTTATAGATAAGATCATCGCCCATCTCGAGCTGAGATTCGAGACTGAACGACCGCCTCCGCCTCAAGTCGTCCAACAAGAACTCCAGCTGGCAGCCGAGGAGATGGGGGAATATTTCTGGCATCTGCAGGAGTAGCATTGGCCATTTCGATTGTGACTATTTCCTTTCAATCCATCAGAGCCGCCGTAGCCAATCCGGTCGATTCGCTGCGCTACGAGTGAAAGATCTCCTGACATTTTTTATTTAATCCTTTTTTTGATCACTACGGAGTATTGTGCAATAATCCCATTTTGGAGGTTGGGATGTATATGAGCCGTTGTTCCAAATTTTTTCACTATTCATTGCTCACGATATTTCTGCTGCTATGTCTGAATCAAGCAGTAGGTTCACAAACACTTCAAAAGTACGAGCGTGTAGCTAATTCGTTGGAAACGCTTATAACGAAGGAGATGGAGGCTAACAACATTCCTTCCGTTGCAATCGCACTTATCGAGGATCAGAAGATTGTATGGGCATCGGCATTCGGGTATTCAGATCCTGATAGGAAGATATCGGTAACCATAAAAACCGTGTATCGTATAGGATCCGTTTCCAAGCTGTTTACGGATGTAGCCATCATGCAGATGGTCGAATCGGGGAGTCTGGATATCGATGCCCCGATTAGCGAGTACCTGCCAGATTTTAAGCCGGAAAATCCCTTCAATATAAAGATTACCCTTCGCCATTTGATGTCCCATCATTCCGGACTTGTCAGGGAACCTCCTGTTGGCAACTATTTTGATCCCACCATGCCCACACTGTATGAGACTGTCAAGAGCCTGAATAGAACAAAGCTGGTATTAGAGCCGGGTTCAGGAATCAAGTATTCTAACGCAGCCATAGCAGTGACAGGATATTTGCTTGAAAAACTTCATGACAGACCTTTTGCCGATGTTTTGAAAAAATCTGTCTTGGAGCCCCTGGGCATGAGCTCCAGTTCTTTTGTTCCTGAGGAAAAGTTTGCTCAAAGATTGGCAAAGGGGATCATGTGGACGATTGATGGAAAGGAATTTCCTGCCCCCACGTTTGAGCTTGGGGAATCACCAGCAGGAAGCATGTATTCGACCGTGGAGGATCTTGGTGTGTTTATATGCATGCTTTTAAACGGGGGAAATGGCAGGCACGGCAGGATACTGAAGCAAAAAACTCTGGAAGACATGTGGAAACCCCAGTTTATCGACTACAGCAAGTGGTACAATGAGATTGGACTGGGATTCGTTCTCCAGTCAAACTACCAGGGCAGATTAAGAGTAAGGCACGGTGGCGCAATCTATGGTTTTTCTACAGAATTATCCATTCTGCCGCATGATAAGCTCGGTATTGTCGTTGTTTCTTCCAAAGGATCGGTCAATGATGTGAACAAAAACATTGCTGATGCAGCGCTGAAGATGATGATCGCAACCAGAGAAGGCAAGACTTTTCCCGAAGTAAAGCTTACAAATATGTCGAATAGGAAGCTCATTGAAGCCATTGATACACTCTCAGAGACCACGGGCAAATCAGGTTCCAACAAAGGATTTGGCGGGCTAACCGGTGGTTACGGTTGGGATCACAATATTTTGTCTGTGTATGAACATGAGGGTAACCTGTATGTCCACATCGAATATTTTTATATTTATAGGCTTATACAGGAAAGCGAAAATGTTTTTAGGTTTGGGAAATCCGGTCTGTATGCACATGAAGAAGTAGTCTTTACCAGGGATGATACAGGAAGAGCTTCGCAGGTTTCTATTGGAGGAAAGAATGTTGTCGTTTTCAAACGAAGAGAATAAATCTTTTCTTCTTCGTTAAAAAATCCGATCGATTTTTAGTATCGTGTGCAGGAGGACATCGGCCCCATTAGCGATATCCTTTGCTAGTGTGAATTCTTTGGGAGAATGGCTAACCCCATCTATGGATGGGACAAAGATCATTCCTGTGGGCGCAATATTGGCCGCAAGTTATTGATAATAAAGTGGCGGGCGATACAGGATTTGAACCTGTGACTTCACCCGTGCGCAGGCAGCAGCGGTTGAAGCGAAAGCGCAGAAAATAAACGATTTCCGGCTCATCAGATACCAAGGGTAGCTTATGGTCGCCTTTTCCCTGGCTCAACGTGTCTTTGACAGATCTTGAGCTCTATTCATTACTTCCTTAAGACAATCAGATGGGATTATCGGCGCAGCTTGAGGCCGCGATCCGGAACGGATAAAAAGCAAATTCCTATAGAGTTGAAAGAAGGTCCGCTTCTATGGCAAGAACTATTGTTGTTTACGATTCAAGGTACGGCAGCACCGAGCTTGCCGCGAAATAAATTCCAGAGGAGAAAAGAGAGTTCGCCATGAAGATCGAATATTTTCATGCCTCGAAATATGGAAATGGAGCCATGGTCGCAGAGGAGTTCAAGAAGCAGATGGCTGCCAGGGGGGTCACTGTCAACGTCCATCACATCCAGGATACGGGGCCAAAAGGGATGCCGCCGGCCGACCTGTACCTGTTCAGCTCACCGGGGCGCATGGGCAAGCCCAGAGGGTGCGTGCGGCGTTTCTTGAAGAAGGCCAGGCTGCCCTCGGGAACGAAGTGTGCTCTCCTGGTCACAGAGGCCGCGCCCCAACCGGATAAGAAAACCGGACGCATGCCCACCGAAGAGGAGATGGCCAAGTGGCAGCGCGTCATCCCGATCATGAACGAAATCCTGGAAGAAAAGGGCCTGGTCAAGGTCACGGAGGGCAAGATCCAGGTGACAGGCATTAAGGGGCCGCTGGAAGAGGGCTGGCAGAAGAAAGTCGAAGCCTTTGTGTCCCAGATCCCCATCCTCCCCTAATGACGAGCGTGCTAATCAGGGACAAGGGCTGGTTCGAATCTGACTACTTCTATCCCACTCGCTTAGGTTTACTGAAGAAGGCCGCAGGCTGTCTCTTCGATTGGATCGCAGCGAGGACGACAAAAGAAAGGAAGAGTGAGTCCGAGCTGTCACTCGCGCAACCCGTTTTAATTCGTTAAATTTCAGCATAATCTGATTTTCTCACTTCGCTCGCATTTGACACACGAAAAAAATCCCGAGAATTCCTACTGCTTAGTTTCAACCTCTATTGATTCTTCAAGTCCGTTTCAATATTCTTTAGTTATGAGAAAACACAAAGCCATTCTTTTATTACTGACTGTGTCTTTGATATCATCCTGTATTTTCCAATCCGGGAGGAAATCTAATTCCCTTAAGCTCTGGTACGGACAGCCCACGGAAATCTGGGGGGAGGCGCTGTCTATAGGGAACGGTCGGCTGGGAGGCATGGTGTTTGGAGGGACCTCTACAGAAAGGATCAGCCTCAACGAGGAAAGCCTCTGGGCGGGCCGGCCGGAAACCAATGATGTCAATCCAGAGGCCTACAAACACCTGCCCGCTATCAGGGAGGCGCTTTTCAAGAGAGATTATGTCCGGTCAGATGAGCTGAGCCGAAAGCTCCAGGGAAGGTTCACCCAATCCTATGCGCCGTTGGGAGACCTCTATATCCATTTTGACGGGATCAACGAGGTAGAAAACTACAGGCGGGAGCTGGATATATCCGATGCCGTCTCCACGACACAATTCACCAGCGGCGCCACAACCTACACCAGGGAGGTGTTTGCCTCAGCGCCCGATGAGGTGATCGTGGTTCACATGACAGCCGACGGTGAGAAGCGCCTCAACGGCCGGATTGAGCTGACCAGCCAGCTTTTGAATTCCCTTTCCACCACAGGCACCGAACTTGTGATGAAGGGCCGGGCGCCCGCACATGCGGATCCCGACTATTTCGACAGCAACCGGTATGCCAAGGAAGAGGGCTGGGAACCGATCCTCTATGAGAACAAAAAGGGCCAAAAAGGGATGCGGTTCCAAGTCCTCACCAGGTTGAAAAGCCGGGATGGAAAGATCAAGTGTGAAGAAAAAAGCATCCGCTTCAGCGATGCATCTGAGTTCACGCTTCTCATTTCGGCGGCGACCAGCTTCAATGGTTTTGACAAGGATCCGGACTTAGAGGGAAAGGAAGAAGCGGCTCTGGCATCCCGATATCTGGATGCAGCCTTCTCCCAAAGTTTCAAGTCTTTGAAGCGGAATCATATACGCGACTATAAAACTTATTTTGACCGGGTCGAGCTGGATCTTGCTGGCCTGGACCGGGATGGAATCCCGACCGATGTCAGGCTGAAAGAGTATGCTCAGGGGGCCGGAGACAATGGTCTTGAAGCCCTGTATTTCCAGTTCGGCCGTTATTTACTGATCTCCTCCTCCCGTCCCGGAGGAGTGGCCGCCAACCTCCAGGGAATCTGGAACGATATGATGCGCCCGCCCTGGAGCTCCAACTACACCATGAACATCAATGTGGAAATGAACTACTGGCCGGCCGAGGTGAGCAATCTTTCGGAGCTGCATGAGCCCTTTTTCAGCCTAATCAAGGCAGTGGCCGCCAACGGGATCTTTACGGCTCAAAAGACCTTCGGCGCCGGCGGCTGGTGCGGCGGACACAATTCGGAT
Source organism: Candidatus Aminicenantota bacterium (assembly GCA_050116035.1). Taxonomy (GTDB): domain Bacteria; phylum Acidobacteriota; class Aminicenantia; order Aminicenantales; family Aminicenantaceae; genus SOIA01. The sequence continues at coordinate 4,772 of JASFPJ010000259.1, forward strand.
ATATGGGGCCACTCTGACCTGGTTGGCAACCTGGGCGAAGGGCATCCGGTCTGGTCTATCTGGTGCATGGCCGGGCCCTGGGTGTGTCAGCATCTCTGGCAGCACTATCTCTTCACAGGTGACATGGAATTCCTCCGGGAGACGGCCTATCCCCTCATGAGAGGGGCAGCGGAGTTCTGCCTGGATTTTCTGGTGGAGGACCCGGCCAGCGGGTATCTGGTCACCGCCCCTTCCACATCGCCGGAAAACCTCTTTGTCAATGACGAAGGGATGTACTGCTCCACTTCGCTCGCCTCCACCATGGACATGATGCTCATCCACGATCTGTTTTCCAACATGATAAGAGCCATTGATCTGCTGGATAATGACTGTGAGATGTTGGATAAACTAGAGAAGGCGAGA
>JASFPJ010000260.1:0-5173 GCA_050116035.1 Candidatus Aminicenantota bacterium
CGGCAAGGTGCTCTACCTGGCTGAAGATAAAGCTGATTTCACAGTCACTGGAGTTATCAAGAACATTCCTTCAAATTCCCACATGCAGTTCGATTTCATGATCAGGGTGGAATTTCTGGGGGAGGACCGCCTGGCCCGGTGGGAGGAATGGACCGGTCCCTGTTACATCCTCCTCAGACAGGATGCTTCTGCCCCGGCTTTTACAGCCAAGATCGCGGATATCTATAAAGAGAATGTTAATCCGGAAGCCACCTTCTCTCCGGTGCTTCAACCCCTGACCAGGGTCCACCTCTATGAATTCGGCGTTCCGGGAAGCATAAAAAGGGTCTATATCTTTTCTGTCATCGCGGTTTTCATTCTCATCATGGCCTGTATAAATTTCATGAACCTGACCACGGCCCGGTCGTCACAGAGAGCTAAAGAAGTGGGGATGCGCAAGGTCATTGGGGCTTTACGGTCGCAGATCATAAAACAGTTTCTGGGGGAAGCCTTAGTGGTCGCCTTTTTTTCTCTCATCCTGGCATTGGTTCTGGTAGAGACTTTCCTGCCTCAGTTTAATCTCTTCACCGGCAAGTCTTTAGCGCTCCTGTCTCTAACCAACTTATCTCTAATTCTGATTCTTCTCCTTACGACCGTCGTGGTCGGCTTGCTGTCGGGAAGCTATCCCGCATTCTTTCTCTCGTCATTCCAACCGGTAAAAACTCTAAAAGGGCAATCAAAATTCGGGGCTAGAGGATCGGCTGTCAGAAAAATACTTATTATTTTTCAGTTTGCCATCTCTGTGGGCCTCATCACCTGCACACTGATCGTCTCCAGGCAGCTGAATTACATTCAAAAGCACGACATCGGTCTAAACAGGGAAAATGTGGTCATTCTCTTAAACAATCCCAAGCTACTGCCGCAGTTTGAATCCTTCAAAGACAGTCTCCAAAAAAAACCGGGGATTAAGAGTGTCACTTCAGCGCATCAGGGACCCACCTGGGTCGGCCAGACCATTTCCATGGACTGGGAAGGCAATCCCGGTGACAATGGGATCTCGGTCGATTACACCGTGGTGGATTACGATTTTTTTCAGACCTTTGATTTGAAGATCATCCAGGGAAGAAGCTTTTCACCTGAGTTCACAACGGATATGGAGGAGGCGTGCATCATCAACGAATTGGCGGCGGAACGCATGGGACTGGACAATCCAATCGGCACGAGAATCACGATGAATCACCCGTCATGGGAAGAATCCTTTCGAATGGCGCGTGTCATTGGGGTTGTCAAGGATTTTCATGCCCGCACTCTCCACACAGCTGTGAGGCCTTTTGTGTTCCGGATGTACAGGCCCTGGCACCAGTATATCTTCGTCAAGATTGACGGAACCCGGGTGCCGGAAGCTCTTGGCGCCATCGAGAATACATTTAAAACCTCCGTACCTGGATATCCCTACCGGTTCAGGTTTTACAAGGATGCTTACAACCAGCAGTATCTATCCGAACATCAACTTGGCCAGCTTTTCAACATGTTCAGTCTGCTCTCCATATTAGTTTCCTGTTTGGGACTGTTCGGGCTGGCGGCGTACACGGCAGAGCAGAAGACCAAGGAAATCGGCATCCGCAAGATCTTAGGGGCTTCGACTCCCGGGATAGTTAAATTAACGATCAGAGAATTCCTGAAATGGGTCGCCGTGGCCAACCTCATCGCCTGGCCGGTCGCCTACTTGTTGATGAGTCAGTGGCTGCGAGATTTTGCCTACAGGGTCAGCATCGGACCACTCGTGTATTTTATTTCCGGAGGATTGACTCTCATCATCGCTCTTTTCACAGTCAGCTACCAATCCATCAAAGCCGCCACAGCCAATCCCGCGGATAGCTTGAGGTATGAATGAAACAAGGTGAAAAGCAAGGAGCTGAGATAGAGAGAGGCAACAATGCTCGATACCGGATACCCGATCCCCGAATCCCGATCAATAATGATCCCTGTTCATTTTTATATTGTCTATTCCACCAATAGGAGGTGGAAATGTTTTGGAATTATTTGAAAGTCACATGGCGGAATATTAAAAGATATAAAGGGTATTCCTCTATTAATATCATCGGACTCGCCGTGGGGCTGGCCTGCTGCATTCTAATCCTTCTTTGGGTCCAGGATGAAATCAGCTATGACAGGTTCCATGTCAAAGCGGATGACCTTTACAGGGCTGTTACTGAATACCAAAAAACAGAGCCAGCCAGCCATTATTGGTCAGTGTGTGCCCCGCTGGCTCCAGCCCTTAAAGAAGACTATCCGGAAATAATCAAGGCCACACGCTTCACCCGTTTGAGAAGAGGCCAACTGGTCAAATACGGGGATAAAAGTCTCCTCGAGGCTCAGATTTGCCTGACAGATCCTGATTTTTTCGAGATGTTTACTTTTCCTCTCTTGCAGGGTGATCCCGCCAGGGCTCTATCCGATCCGAACTCAATCGTGATGACAGAGGAAATGGCAACAAAATATTTTGGTTCAGAAAACCCGCTGGGAAAAATTCTCAATATCAATAATGAATATGGCTTCACTGTGACAGGCATCCTGAAGAATGTTCCCCATAACTCTCACCTTCAGTTTGATTTTTTGCTCCCCTTTATCAGGATTGAGGACTTCGAAAAAGATTGGGCCGTGTTGGATAACTGGACACTCAGCGGCTTTGCGACCTATGTTCTGCTCCAAAAGGACACATCGCTTCAAGAGCTCAATCGCAAAATCAAAGACTATATCCCCAAACACTCTGCAAGATCAGAAGACCTCCTTTATCTCCAGCGTTTGAAAGATATTCATCTGTATTCCTCCCATATTCAGTTCGGTATCGAAGGCCAGGGAAATATCAAGTATGTCTATATCTTCTCTGTCGTCGCATTGTTTGTCCTGATCATTGCCTGCATTAACTTCATGAATCTGGCGACTGCCCGATCATCCAACCGAGCCAAAGAAGTCGGTTTGAGAAAGGTGGTGGGCGCCCGGCGTCCTCAGCTAATGGGACAATTCTTCTTTGAATCCGTCCTTATGGCTTCTTTTTCTCTCGTCCTGGCTGTTGTCCTGGTCGAACTCTTTCTCCCTGCATTCAGAAATCTTTCCGGAAAACCGCTCGACCCGGTATTTTCCAGTCATATAAACCTTCTGCTGGCCATTGTCGTCATGACTCTGATCACCGGATTTCTCTCCGGAACCTATCCCGCCTTATTCCTATCTTCCCTACGACCCGTAAAGGTCTTGAAAGGAAGATTAAAAACCGAAGGGCGTGGTTATCTCTTCCGGAAGATACTCGTGGTTTCTCAATTTTCTCTGTCCATTCTTCTCATAATTTGTACCGTCCTTGTCTCCAGCCAGGTCGACTACATGAGAAACAGAAAGTTGGGACTGGATAAAGAACAAGTGGTTTATCTCCCGATACGGAGTGAACTGGTCGAGAAGTATGACCCACTCAAAATAGAATTATTAAAGAACGCAGGCATCAGAAATATGGCGGCATCCTCAAACATCCCCACCTATGGAGTGATATTGACGTTAGATTACATCACCTGGGAGGGGAAAGATCCAGAAGATAATAAGGTTTTGCATGCGACCTCCGCAGGATATGATTTTATCGAGACGTTGAATATGGAGATGGTGGGAGGAAGGAGTTTTTCCGAAGAACATCCCTCGGATGAAAATGCGGTGGTGATCAACGAGACGGCACAAAAAATAATAGGAATGGAAGATCCTGTCGGGAAGCGGTTAATGCTGGGGGATACAGAACTGCCGATAATCGGAATCGTGAAGGATTACCATTTCAAATCCCTCCACAGCGAAATAGAGCCACTCCTGTTGATCAATGCACCTTCGCTCTACCGGTATATTCTTATTAAACTTGACTCCGGAGACATCCCCGGCACTCTGGCCTATATCGAAAGCACTTGGAAGACCTTTTTCCCTGATACTCCGTTTGAATATCATTTTCTCGACGAGGCATACGGCAGACTCTACCGGACTGAGCAACGGATGGGCACTCTATTCAATTACTTCACAGGGTTGGCCATATTGATATCCTGTCTGGGTTTGTTTGGCCTGGCCTCTTTCATGGCTGAGAAACGGACAAAGGAAATCGGTATCCGAAAGGTGCTGGGAGCCTCCGTCTCAGGTGTCGTTATTCTGCTCAACAAAGAATTCATTAAATGGATCCTAATCGCCAATATTGTCGCCTGGCCTGTGGCGTATTACTCGATGTCTAAATGGCTGCAGGGTTTCGCTTATCGGGCACATATTGGAATTTGGAGCTTTGCGCTGGCGGCTTTGATTGCATTCGCTATTGCTGTCGTAACTGTCAGCTACCAGTCCGTCAAAGCCGCCACAACCAATCCTGCGGATAGCTTGAGGTATGAATAAAGGATTCGAGACCGAGTCCCCCAAGTGTGCCGTTTGACTGTTTAGCCCAATAAAGAATCAGGAATTTCCAATGATAAAAAACTATTTGATAGTGGCCTGGAGGAACATTAAAAGACAAAAAGTCTATTCATTCATTAAAATCTTCGGATTATCCATCGGAATCGCGGCCTGTATTTTGATTTATCTGTTTGTCGTGGATGAATTATCTTTCGACAGGTTTCATGAAAACGGCGACCGGTTATTCCAGGTCCTTCAGGTTCGCTATGATAAAGACACAGGAGACGAGACAGGACGTCAGCAGTTCATTCCGACTCCGACAGGGCCTGCGCTCAAACAATCCCTCCCCGGAATAAAACACCAAACAAGATACACCCGCGGCTCCGGAGCTGTCCGGTATAAAGAGAATCTATTCAGAGAAAATATCCGGTTGGCTGACTCGCCCTTTTTTGAGATGTTCACGTTCCCCCTCATTAAGGGAGACCCAGTTACAGCACTTCTCGATGAGCACAGCGTCGTTCTTACCCAGTCCACAGCCGAAAAATATTTTGGCAAGGAGAATCCTCTGGGCCAAACGTTGACCATCATTTATGGGCATGTGAGCAAAGACTATATCGTGACCGGTGTTGCCGATGACGTGCCTCCCAATTCTTCACTCCAATTTGACGTTCTGATTCATTTCAACAATCTTCCCACTGTCTTAAACAATCCCGGTATTCTGAATAACTGGGCCAGGTGGTACTGTCCGCTTTTTGTCCAGCTGCAGCCAGACGTATCCGTCGAACTGGTTGAT
>JASFPJ010000261.1:0-5155 GCA_050116035.1 Candidatus Aminicenantota bacterium
CCATTTCAGAAATACAGGGTGGAACCTCAAAAAGGAAAGAAGGCTAAAAAAAAACCTGAGAAGAAACAAAAGCCAGTGCTGGAGAAGTCGAATGTTGAAAAGAAAAGGCCTGTTATTCTTAGTAAAAGACATACATACAAAATGAATCCGGACACGATTGAAAAGATCGATATCATCAGCAACGTCAGCGGAATGGATAAGGGAGAGGTAATAACCAAAGCCATAGATTTTTTTATTGGAAAAAATACAAAGTATGAATCGATGATTACTCAATATAAGAAGTTAGTGAAAAGATTCAGGGATTAATCGAACAGAAAAGAGAATCGAAGAATGTTTGAGCTTTTGGGCTGATTTTTTTCTTTTATCATCCTCCCATCTTCTCTAAGTTAACTGAAAAAAGGCCTGTCCTTTCATGATGATTGAAGGAACAGATAGGAAGGTGTCACAGGTTGACTGAATTGGAGTGTATATCCTGAAGGCAGATGAGGGAGGGTGGATTTTTTCTTCTCATCTCGATGGCTTTCAAGGCTGCGCTGGCAGAAGGAATAGTGGTGTAACAGGGAATCCTGTAGGAGAAGGCCACCTTTCTGATCTTGTGCGCGTCGCTTCTTTCGGGAGTTCCAGAGGGAGTGTTGAAAATCATTTTAACTCTTCCTTCTTTGATGTCTTCGAGGATATTCCTTTTTTCTTTATAGATCTTGCCGGTGGTTTCCACACGGAATCCATGTTTGCGGAGATAGTGGGAAGTGCCTTCAGTCGAGACGAGGTCGAAACCCAACTGTTCGAGCTTCTCGACGATAGGGACGATCTTCGGCTTGTCTTCATCCGGGGCGCTGACAAAAACCCTTCCTTTGTCGGGGAGATGGAAACCCGCGCCTTCTTCGGCTTTGAGGAAGGCCAGGGGAAAATGAGTGTCTATTCCTATGGATTCTCCTGTTGACCGCATCTCAGGCCCTAAGATCGGGTCAACCTCCAGGAATTTATCGAAAGAAAAAACAGCTTCCTTCACTGCATACAAGTCTGAAGCGCAGGGAGTGATATCGATCTCCCTGAGCTTCTTTCCCATGATGATCTGTGTGGCAATCTTCGCCAGAGGGATTCCGGTGGCTTTGGACAGAAAAGGGACTGTCCGGGAAGCCCGTGGATTGACCTCCAGGATATAAATCTTGGTTCCTTTGACAGCGACCTGCACGTTCATCAGGCCCAAGATGTGCAGTTCCCTGGCCATCAGAGTCACCTGTCGCTTCACTTCTTCGATGACTCTATCGGCGAGAAAGTAAGGAGGAGTGACCATGGTAGCATCTCCGGAGTGAACTCCGGCTTCCTGGATGTGCTCCAGGATGCCACCGAGGTAGACATCCTCACCATCACTCAGAAGGTCGACGTCCAACTCTACGGCATTATCAATGAATTCATCGATCAGGAGAGGATATTCTGAGATATATTCCTTTATGGATTTGACGTATTTTCCCAGTTCCTCCCTGTCTTGGATCACTCTCATGGCCCGTCCTCCAAGGACATACGAGGGCCGGACAAGGACCGGATAACCGATCTTTTCTGCCGTTTCTAAAGCTTGAGTCGTGTTCCGGGCCATCCCGTTTCTCGGACGCCTCAGGTTCAATCTGTTCAAAAAGTTATCGAATTTTTCTCTGTCCTCCGTTTCATCGATAGCGTGGGAGCTTGTCCCGAGTATATCTGCTTTGTTTTTCCATAGTCCGACTGAAATTTTCAACGGTGTTTGACCTCCGAACTGAGCAATGATTCCTTCTGGTTTCTCGTTTCGGTAAATAGAAAGGACATCCTCCAGCGTCACTGGGTCAAAATAGAGGCGGTCAGAAATATCATAATCTGTAGAGACGGTCTCAGGATTGGAATTGACCATGATGGCTTTGTAACCGAGGTCTTTCAGGGCAAATACTCCGTGCACACAGCAGTAGTCAAACTCGATTCCTTGACCGATTCTGTTGGGTCCTGAACCGAGAATGATGGCTTTTTTCTCAGGGAGGGCTTCCGCTTCGTTTTCGTCTTCGTAGGATGAATAGAAATAAGGAGTTTCAGATTCAAACTCTCCAGCGCAGGTATCGACGACTTTCCATACAGGAAGGACCTTTGCCTTTTCTCTCATCCTCCGGACCTGATCTTCCTTGAGTCTGGCCAGTTCGCTGATTCTTTTGTCCGAGAATCCTAATTCTTTGGCCCGTCGCAGAATATCATTATTGGCTGTGTCTTTTCTCAAGGATTTCAATTCCTTCTCAAAATCAACAATCTCCTTGATGTTCTGGAGGAAGAAAGGATCGATCTGAGTGCGCACGTAAATCTCTTCTACGGGAATTCCTGCTCTGATGGCATCCGCAATGAACCAGAGCCTTTCCGCGTTCGGCTGAGTGAAATCGCTTCTCAGGATATTCCTGTCCTTCCTCTTGAATTTTTCCTCGAATCCCCATCGGTTGCTCTCGAGCGAACGGATGGCTTTCTGGAGAGCTTCTTTGAACGTTCGGCCAATGGCCATTGTTTCTCCGACAGACTTCATCTGAGTGGTGAGAGAGGGCTTTTCTTCTGGGAATTTTTCAAAAGCAAACCGGGGGATTTTGACAACGACATAGTCGATCGTCGGCTCGAAGCATGCCGGGGTTTTTTTAGTGATATCGTTCAGGATTTCATCCAAGGTGTATCCTACAGCCAGTTTCGCTGCCATTTTGGCGATGGGGAAGCCGGTCGCTTTGGAGGCGAGCGCTGAAGAACGGGAAACTCTGGGATTCATCTCGATGACCATCATTCGTCCATCTTCGGGATTGACCGCGAATTGAATGTTCGATCCCCCTGTTTCCACGCCTATTTCCCGCATGATGGCGATGGAGGCATCCCTCAGCCTCTGGTATTCCTTGTCGGTCAAAGTTTGGGCCGGAGCCACGGTGATGGAGTCTCCGGTATGGACGCCCATGGGGTCGAAGTTTTCAATGCCGCAGACGATCACCACGTTGTCTTTTCTATCTCTCATGACTTCGAGTTCGAATTCTTTCCAGCCGATTATGGATTTTTCAATAAGGATCCGTGAGATGGGGCTGATGGCCAAACCAAGAGGGACATATTTATAGAAGTCCTTCCAGTTCTTGAGGATGTTTCCTCCTGTTCCCCCGAGCGTAAAAGAGGGGCGGATCACCACTGGAAACTTGATTTTCTTCACGATGTCCACGGCTTCTTTAAGGCTGGATGCGTAGCCGGATTCGGGAACTTCGAGCCCGATTTTCTCCATGGCCCGGCGAAAAAGCAACCGGTCTTCTGCCTTGCGGATGGAATCAGTGTTCACCCCGATGAGCTGAATCTTGTGCTCTTTGAGGATTCCCTCATCGTCGAGGTCAAGGGCTAAGTTCAAGGCTTTCTGGCCTCCCAGAGTGGCCAGTAAGGCATCGGGCTTTTCTTTCTGGATTATTTTCTCCAGGTATTCGACGGTCAAGGGTTCCAGATAGGTCCGGTTGGCGAACTCAGGGTCGGTCATGATCGTGGCCGGATTAGAGTTGAGCAGGATAACTTTGTAATTTTCCTCTTTAAGGGCCTTGAGGGCCTGTGTGCCTGAATAGTCGAATTCACACGCCTGCCCGATTATGATCGGACCGGAACCGATGATCAGGATAGAGTGGATGTCGTTTCTCCGCGGCATCTTATTTTCCTTTGAAATCCTCCATCATCTGAATGAAATCCTGGAAGAGATACCTGGAATCCCTTGGGCCAGGTGAGCTTTCCGGATGATACTGAACAGAAAAAAGGAATTTATCTCTCACCGAGAATCCTTCCGCGGTCATGTCGTTGAGGTTAAGATGTGTGAGTTTTGCCCGTCCCTTTAAAGAGTCGATATCCACAGCAAATCCGTGGTTCTGCGAAGTGATCTCGATTGCGCCTGTTTCCAGGTTTTTTACCGGGTGGTTGGCTCCCCGGTGTCCGAACTTCAATTTGAACGTCTTCCCGCCGAGAGCCAAAGCCAGAAGCTGGTGACCGAGACAGATGCCGAAGATGGGGATTTTCCCGATGAGATTCCGGATGTTTTCGATGGCATACTCGATGGGAGCGGGATCGCCCGGGCCGTTGGAGAGAAGCACTCCATTGGGCTTCATCATCAAGACTTCTTCCCAGGATGTTCGGGCTGGAACGACGAGGACATCGATGAGGTTGGAGACGAGGCTTCTCATGATGTTTCTTTTGATCCCGAAGTCATAGGCCACGACGAAATACTTGAATTTTTTCTTGGCTGAGTAGCCATTGGGCCATCCATAAATGCCTTCGCGCCACTTGTATGGCTTATCGGTCGTCACTTCGCTGGCTAAGTCGGCCCCAACGATGGAGGGAATTTGTTTAACGCGTTTCTGAAGCGATTGGATGTCATCATTTTGAGTGGTGATGAGGGCTCTCTGGGCTCCTCCGGTGCGGATCATCTTGGTCAGTTTCCTTGTATCCACTCCCTGGATGGCCACGATCTTGTGTTTTTTAAGGAAATCAACAAGAGTCTCTTGTTTTCTCCAGTTGGAGGGGAGAGAGGCCAGTTCTTTGATGACGAATCCTTCCACCCAGGGCTGGCGGGATTCCACATCTTCGAGGTTGCACCCGTAGTTTCCGATCAGGGGATAAGTCATCGTCACGATCTGGCCGTTGTATGAAGGATCAGTCAGGATCTCCTGGTAGCCAGTCATGGATGTGTTGAATACAATTTCGCCTTCAGTGTACCCGTTGAAGCCGATGGATTGTCCGGTGAAGAGTGTCCCGTTCTCTAAGACAAGGTAGGCCTTTTTAGGTCTCGAAGCCATTTCAGGCGTCGAACGTCCCCTCCGTATTCACAGAATTCATTTGGATTATTTTACATATTCTTATTCAAGAATTCTACTTTTTTTTCTGAATTATCATAAATTTTATTAAAATTTTTTAGGAAAACAAAAAAAGGTCGAATGAATTAATTGACAAATTCTATAGATTATGTATAAATAGTAGGATAAGCCAAAAAATTCATTGGAGGATTGAATGAAAAAACATTCTAAAGTGTTAGTTTTACTTTTTGGGTTTGTCGTGGCCATCGCTTTAACAGGAATGACTCAGCAGTCTGACGATACAGTGACCTGTGCGGTCAGCGGGGAAGCCATGAAGAAGTCGGAAGCCAAAGCCACGTACG
>JASFPJ010000262.1:0-5135 GCA_050116035.1 Candidatus Aminicenantota bacterium
CTGCAAATGAGATAATATCTTTTCCTCTTCGAAAAAACCCTGACGGATACAGAAAGACCGGATTTTTCTGTTCTCTCTGTCCTCAACAAAATTCACTGTATTCTCCACTTCCTTCACTACATGTTCTACTCTCCGGACCTCGCTTTTTTCGTCCTGACTTGAAGAAAGAATCGGTTTCATTCGGTAGAGGGCGATTTCAGAATCCATGATGGCCGCCAGACAGAGTGAGTCTTCTTCGATATTTATCAGAAGCAAATCCTTCTCTTTTTCTGTGTCCAGCAAAGAATGTAAGCCCAAGATGGGGACTCCAACTGTCCGGACTTTCAGGTTGAATTTGCTGAAGAGTTCTTCGTACTCTTGGATAATCAGAGCCCGGGCGACCGCAACAAAAATCTTCATCGAATCATTTGATTTGATGACATCAAATGAAAACCTGGCATCCTGGGGGAGCAAAGGAAGCTGCTTTTTTATGCGAAAACGAATGACCTGTTCTCTTTCTGGTCGCGATGAAGGAAGTGATCCAAAAGAAAAAACAAACGCCCTCAGAGACAATTCTGGCAAAAGACACGCCACCTTGTGATCATGAAGATGGAGTTTCCCCAACTCCTTCTCTATTTTCTTCTCGAGTAAAGAAGGATTCTTTATGTTTTTCTTTTCGAAAGAGGGCTGAATCAATCCCTTTTCAAGAGGAAGAATGAAATGATTCATAATCCTTCCATCTTTGGGGGAAACACGAATCCCGCTGATGTAACGAGACGTTAGATGAAAAGCGGCGTGAGGAAACGGCTGCTTCGTTAAATAGTCTTTGATACTATCGAAAAAAAGGCCCATCTTCTCACTCGACGAAAGTCACTTTGTTCAACTCTTTAAGGCTCGTGACTCCCTTGAGGACTTTCTCTTCCATCCCCACTTCTCTGAGAAACACCATTCCTTCACTCTTCGCTCTTTTTTTCACTTCAGAAAGAGGTTTTTTTGCCAGGATCATCTCACGAATCTCATCAGAAAGTTCAAGGAGCTCAGCGATCGCTGTCCTCCCCTTGTAGCCTGTGTCTAGACATTCTGAACACCCACGCGCTTCATGAAACTGTTTCCCCCTGTATTTTTGGGGATTAAGCCCGGACTCCAGCAATTGTTTGGAGGTATATGTCACAGAAGTCTTGCATTTCTGACAAAGGACTCTGACCAGTCTCTGAGCCAGAATACAGTTCAAGGCCGATATAAAGCTGTATGGGTCCACTTGCATATGGAGGAATCGCCCGATAACATCGAACACATTATTGGCATGAACTGTGGTGAAAACCAGATGCCCAGTTAGAGCGGATTGAATGGCGATCTGGGCTGTTTCAGGATCCCTAATTTCTCCGACCATGATCTTATCCGGATCATGTCTCAATATCGACCTCAATCCCCGGGCAAAAGTGAGCCCTTTTTTTTCATTGACAGGAATCTGGGTGATCCCTTCTATCTGGTATTCCACAGGATCTTCAATCGTAACGATCTTATCTTCGGGAGATAAAATTTCTGTCAAGGCCGCATACAAAGTCGTCGTTTTCCCGCTTCCTGTCGGACCAGTAACGAGTACCATCCCATAGGGCTGAGTGATGTATTTATTGAAATTATCGAGGACGTCATCGGAAAATCCGAGCAGATCCAGTCTGAGTTCGGATATGGCTTCGGTAATCATCTCCTTATCGAGGATCCGAATGACCGCGTCCTCTCCATAGATGCTGGGCATGATGGAGATTCGAAAATCGATTGTCTTGTCTTTTATCTTCAACCTGAATCTTCCATCCTGTGGGACTCTCCGTTCGGCAATGTCCAGATCAGACATGACTTTGATTCTGGATATGATGGAGGATTGGAATTTTTTATCAATCGGCTCCATGGCACCGCTCAAAACGCCATCAATGCGGTACTTGACGATAACCCCATCTTCCTTTGACTCGATATGGATATCGCTGGCTCTTTTCTGAACGGCCGTGAAAATAACTGAGTTCACCAGTTTTATGATGGAGCCATCCTTATCAGCCAGCGTTTCCACAGAGATAACCTCTTCCTCTTCCCCGCTTTCTTTCTCAACAACCTGCATGATGAATCCCTCTGTGGCGTCTTTGAGGACTTGTTGGGCTGTCTCGCTCTTGCGCAAAGCTTCATGAATAGATCTTTCAGAAGTCGCATAGACTTCGACTTCCAATCCCAAGTGAGATTCAATGGCATCTATAATCGCAATATCCGAAGGATCCGCTATGGCAATCTTCACGGTATCTTCATTTCTTTCGAAAGGAATAAAATTCGACCTATGGAGGAAGTCTGCCGGAAAAGACTGGACAAGCTCCCGGTCTATAATGTGAGAGGAAAGGTCAATGTAGGGAACATTGTACCGTTTCGCGAGCTGTTTTGTTTTTTCTTCTTCAGAAACAGTTCTTTTGCGCGAATCTTCTTTGGTCTTCTTCATTACTGAACCACTCTTATTATATTAAAAATCGGTAAATAAACCGAGAGCAACATCCCGGCAATTATCAATCCCATAAAAATAATGATGACTGGTTCTATGATGGAAACAAGAGAATCGATTTTTCTCTGTATTCTATCTTCATAGAATTCAGCCACATCCCTCAACATCCCTTCCAGATTTGCCGATGTTTCTCCTATCCGAATCATGTCAAGAGAAAGAGGAGGAAAAAAGCCTGATTTAGATAGGGACTCGGATAAATTTTCTCCATGTTTGATGAATTCAGGCAGATTCTCCAATCTTTTTATAAGAAATTTGTTTGGAACAGCTTTGTTGGCGATTCCTGCAGCATGAAGGAGCGTGATTCCCGCCTCCAGAAGAAGGCTCATGGTCCGACAGACAAGAGAAATCCCTGACTCCAGCCAGATTGGACCTCCGTAGGGAATTTTCAGCTTGATCCTATCGATAATCACCTGAGTCTTTTCGTATTTCCTCATTTGAAAAAAAGCGATGAAGAACAATAGTGCGAAAGCAATGATAAATAGAAAATTGGCCCGCATGGCACTGGAAATGCCGATGAGCGTTCGAGTGATACCTGGAAGACTGGATTCGAAACCGGCATAGAATTCAGAAAACCGAGGCAGGATAAAATTGAGCAGGATGGCAAGGAGAAAAAAAGAAAAGAGGAGGAGAATTGTCGGATAGGTCAACGCGGTTTTTATCCTGGATTTCGTTTGAGCAATAATCTTGGCATAGTTAATGTAACGGCTGATCGTGCCGTCTAAGTTTCCACTCCTTTCTCCTGCCATGAGCGAAGCAATATAAACCTTTGAAAAGTATTTCTCATAGGGAGCGAACGCTTCCGAAAGGGATTTGCCTCCGCGGATTTCCTTTTCAACCTTCATCAGCAATTCTTTTAAATGAATATCTTTTATTCGGCTCAATATGACTTCGATGCACTTAAGGATTGGATACCCGGCCTTGATCATCGCCACGAGTTCTTGATTGAACATGATGAAATCTTTATCTTTGATCTTCTTCTCAAAAGGGAAAGCCGGAACCCTGATTCTTTTCCAGTCCAGTTTGATAGACAGGACGCAATATCCTTTTTCCTCAAAATGTTTCTGGCACTCATCATGAGAAGATGCAAGTATAGACTGGGAGAGAACTCTCCCATCTTCAGCAGCCAATCGACAAAGAAAATAAGGCATCTTCTTTAGAAATAAATATTTATTTGTACAAATATCTAAAAGAGGGTAAGGTCATCTTAGGTTATCTGAGGGATTTTGTCAAATGGAATAGGGCCGCTCAAGGGGAAATATGCCACTGATTCAAGGGAAAGTGACAAAATATCGCCTAAAATTTTGCCTCAAGACCTGGCCCCAACGACTGACAGTGTTCAGGCGGGGGAAGTTGACAAATTTGGGAGAAAGTTTTATTTTTTAAGAGTAAATGAGAAAAAAAATCTGCCTGGGAGTGGTTATTTTTCTGTTCGTTTTCATGGTTTTCATTCCCCAAAACACTCTTTCCTCAAAGGACTTGCTTCTCTCCAGAAGCACGGCGTCTCATCCCCAAAATGTGCCGGATAAGAAGCCCAAATATGATTATATGAGTACATTTTTAAACAGAAGCACAAATCCACTGGGATTAAAAATAGACCCGGAATTGGAAAAACTCCTAAAGCAGCCCGGCATCAAGTGGGCCATACGCGCTGGTTCCAAGCACGTTCTGAACTAAAGCCACAATATTTTTCTGTAAAAATGATTCAATTTTTTGAATTATTCAAAAGCAAAGGGAAAGACCTGCTCCGGAAAATGAGAAAGTTCCTGGCTCTCTTCCCCATCCTTATGATCCAATCTTTTGGATTATTCAAAAGCCTAGGGAAAAACCTCCCTCGGAAAATGAGAAATCTTCTTGCTCTCTTTCCCATCCTTATCCTTCTTGTGTTCGGGAGTTTGAATATCTACAAGAAGATTACCTGGGAAGAGCCCACAGATGGTGTCACCTGGATCAAAAAGACGGAAGGCCTCACTGCCGTCAAAGTGGAAGTGAACAGCCCTGGATATAATTTCAACATTAAAAAAGGGGATGTTCTCTACTCTATCAACGGAAACAAGATAGAAAACAAGATAGAACTCGCAAAGAGCCTGTGGTTCGCAGGCCATTCTGATCAAAGAGTGACCTATGAGATCGCAAAAGGTGGAGATATCATCTTTCCCTCTTTTAATTTGTATAAAAAGGGAGTCGATCCTCTCTATTTCTACCTTGCTTTTATCGGTCTGACTACCCTGGTTATCGGAGTGATTATTTTCTTTACCTCCAAGAGATCTCTTTCGATGCCCTATATCCATTTTTATTTCATCTCCCTGGCTTTATATTCCTTCTACATGTTTTCTCCCACAGGTAAGCTTGATACCCTGGACAGCGTTTTTTACTGGCTCGACGCATTCGCTTTTTTGGTGTTCCCACCCCTTCTTCTTCATTTCTTTCTGACTTTTCCTCAAAGAAAAAGAATCCTTAACAAGAAGAACGCTTCAATTTTTATTTTGTATATTCCGGGGGGTCTTCTTCTGCTCGCAAAAATAGCTCTTCACATTCCTGGGTTGAACAGCCTGAGCGACTCTCTCATCCTCCGCTTACACATGGCTTCGGAAAAATTAGACCTCCTTCATTTTGCTCTCTT
>JASFPJ010000263.1:0-5127 GCA_050116035.1 Candidatus Aminicenantota bacterium
ATCCAGGAAAATTTCAAAAATACGGAAGTAATGATGATCACTGGATACCCTTCGATTGAAGGGGCAGTCGAAGCCGTTAAAACCGGAGCCGAAGAATATCTGCCCAAGCCATTCACTGATGAGGAGCTTTTCTCTGCTGTTAAACGAGTGCTCAACAAATTACGCACGCGAAGGGCTGCCCAAGCCCGGACTCACAAACCTCCCTCGACTCCACACGGTCTCATCGGTGAATCGAAGGCCATGCGTAACGTACTGACTGCTATTAAAAAAGCCGCATCAAGCTCGGCAACAATCCTCATAACAGGAGAAAGCGGGACCGGCAAAGAACTTGTAGCCAGGGCTATTCATTACAACAGTCCTCGCGCTTCAGCTCCGTTTGTTCCGATAAACTGCGGCGGTATACCAGAGACATTGCTTGAAAGCGAACTGTTTGGATATGTCAAAGGAGCTTTCACGGGGGCGACTGAGACTCGAGCTGGTTTTTTTCAAACTGCCGAAGGAGGCTCGATTTTCCTTGATGAAATCAGTGAGACAAGTCTCTCCATGCAAGTCAAGCTCCTCCGTGTCCTTCAAGATAAAGAGGTTTTTATGGTCGGCTCTAGACGTTCACAGAAAGTGGATGTGAGAATTATTGCGGCCACAAACAAAGATTTACTCAATTCGATAGAGAAAGGAGTCTTCCGGGAAGATCTCTATTACCGGCTTAATGTGATCTCGATAGACATCCCTCCTTTGCGGGAAAGAGGAGATGACGTAATCGCTTTAGCGCAGCATTTTGGCTTAAAGTTTGCTGAAGAATATGGAAAACCCCCACCGAAATTTTCCAATAGCGTGTATCAGGTCTTGAAGGATTATTACTGGCCGGGAAACGTGAGAGAATTGGAGAATATCATCCAGCGTCTGGTCATCATGAACGAAGGCAACACAATAGATGTTCCAGACCTACCTTCGTTAATGCGTTTCTCAGCTCTTCGAGGAATCGGCCCTCAGCGAACGCTGGCTGCGGTAGAGGCAGAACACATTCTCAGTGTAGTCGCCAGTGTGAACGGAAATAAGACAAAGGCAGCAGAGATACTAAGAATAGACCGGAAGACTTTAAGAGAAAAATTAAAAAAAATTAAGAAATGAAGTCCATCCCTACCGCATCTTAACTGGAGAGATTCTCTCCGGCGGTTCAGATCTCCCCGCATACAATTCATGTCCAGCCCATATATGTCAGAGCTTTCCCATTATTCCAAAAAATATCAATCCTTCTAATTTCTTTCTTTTCAATAGATTCAGCAATCAAATCCGTTTGTATTAGAAAAAAAAGGTCTCCTCATCCCAAAACCTGATAAATGGCACTGAAATTGCACTTCTTTATTCTGAGAAAGGAGGTCAAAATGAGAGATTCAGACAGTAAGGAAAAAAAGGTTGAAAGGATCACTCCTGTTTCGAGAAGCAGAGAATGGAAAACACTGTACTATGAACATGGCAGACCTGGGCTGGATAGCATTAGCGAGTATAAGGGTTTGTGCAGACATTGCGTGCTTCGTGAAACATGTGACCTTCCAAAACCAGCGGGAGGCGTCTGGCGTTGCAAAGACTACAGAGCCATGGCTAAAAAGACCAGTCTCTATGAAAACGTTATCCAGCAGCTCGAAAAGGCAGCGAATATTGTGCATTCCGACAGAGATATTTGCCAGATTCTGGCTGCGACAATGAATGAGATCATCGTTCACTTTCCAGTGAAGTTAGACGATGGGCAGGTCAGAGTATTCACAGGCTACCGCGTGCAGCATAACAATGCGCTTGGGCCCTATAAAGGGGGGCTCCGTTTTCATCCTTCAGTCAATATCGATGAGGTTCGCGCACTGGCCACTTGGATGACTTGGAAGTCAGCCATTACTCATATCCCATTCGGTGGGGCAAAGGGAGGACTGCAAATAGACCCGGCCGATTACACAAGTGAGGAAATTGAAAAGATCACCCGCCGCTTTACCTTTGCTCTTGGAAATAATATCGGACCAGAATACGACATCCCTGCACCGGATGTGAATACCAATCCTCAAATCATGGCCTGGATTCTGGATACTTACATGACAACGGTCGCGCCAAATGAAAGGAACCGCTGCATCCATGTCGTTACGGGCAAACCCATCGAATCAGGGGGAAGCCAGGGACGCAACAAGGCCACAGGACAGGGCATAGTCTTTCTCATCGAAAAATGGGCAAAGGATAACAGGTTCAATTTAAAGGGTTCCAAATACATGGTCCAGGGCTTTGGAAACGTGGGCTCCTGGGCAGCACGGCTGATGAAGAGAAACGGATCGAAGCTTATTGCGGTCGATGACGTGTCAGGAGCGATTCACAACGCTAATGGAATCGATCCCGATGATCTTTCTGACTATGTCAAAAAACATGGTGGTGTTGTTCTGGATTATCCAAAAGCTCAACCGATTGACCGAGAGGCTTTCTTCAGCACCAAAGCCGATATATTCATCCCTGCGGCTCTGGAAAATCAGATCACAGAAGAAACCGCACGGCTGCTGAAAGTGAAGCTCGTTGCTGAAGGAGCAAACGGCCCCACTGACCCGGATGGAGACAAGATCTTGCAAAACAAAGGGATCGATGTGATTCCTGACATACTGTGCAATTCAGGCGGAGTGATTGTCAGTTACTTCGAGTGGCTCCAGAATAAGCGAAGTGAATTCTGGGAGCTGGATGAAGTAGATCTCAAACTGCACAAGATGATAACCGATGCCTACGAGCGGGTGCGTGATACTGCCAGAAAATTCAAGGTCGACTGGCGCACGGCCGCCCAGATCGTAGCTATTTCACGGCTTGAAACCGTCTACCATGAAAGGGGAATTTTCCCGTGATCCCTAACACGAGAGTCATAAAAACACACACAGAATAAAAGCCCATGTCGACAGGCTCAAAATGAGATTATGCCAGTCAGAAGCTGACTGCGGTGAAAAACTCAAAGCCAGGAGGCATAGCCCCCGATTTATTTATTGTTAATAAAGAAGGCCTTTCATCCGTGATGCGTTAAAATGTGAAAGAGGGATGAACTGCACTCACTATTCTTGATGAAATAATAAAAATCATTAGAGAATGGCACAAATACTCGCCAGAGAAAATTGGCAGAGAAAATGACTCCGTAAATGTTAGATACCAAGGCCTGATCCCTAAAGATAATTCGCGAAAAACCTCTTAACCTATTCACACGTGACAATCCCACACCATTTTATTAATATGTACTATTGCTGTCCGGTTTTCAGCGATGAACTGATGAAAACTCTTGTTTTAGGACTCGGGAATGAACTGTACGGAGATGATGCTGTCGGTATTCATGTTGTCCGAAAATTGAGGGAAGATTTCGAAAAACCAGAAAAAACAGCCAAATGGCTCGAGAACGTAGAGCTGGAAGAATGCTCACTCTCAGGGCTTGCCCTCCTGGAAGTCATTGTTGAATACAAAAAACTGGTCATCATCGACACCATAAAAAAGGAGAAGCCGTTGACCGGGAAAATCCATTTCCTTGAAAAAAAAGACTTGAGACACATTCCCGGTCCCTCTCCCCATTATGTCTCCTTTCCTCAATCCATAGAACTCGGGAAAAAACTGGGCCTCAAGATTCCCTCCAAGATAAAAATAATAGCTGTCGAGGCAAAAAATCAGTATAATCTCGGAGAAGGCTTGACTGAAGAAATGACTAAGGCCATTCCAGCGATTGTTGTAGAGGTAAAAAAAGTACTTCAAGAGTTCGCTTAGCCTGTTTTTATATTCTTTAAGAAATTGGGGACAATCCCCAATTTTATACAGTTTGAAAAATGAAGAAAAAAGAAATACTCGTTTTAGAGGAGCTGCTCGGCTCGAACAAGAAAATCGCTTCAGAAATCCGGAAAAGACTTGAAGAAAAAGGGATTCTTACGATTAACCTCCTCAGCTCTCCCGGGGCGGGGAAGACAACTCTTCTCGAAAAGATAGCCGAGAAACTAAAACCCGATTACAAAATGGCTGTCATCGAAGGCGACATCGAAACTGAAAGGGATGCAGAGAGAATCCGGGCCAAAGGCATTCCAGCCTGGCAGATCATCACCGGAGGGGCCTGTCATCTTGAGGCGAAGATGGTGGGGAAACTCTTCCCTGAAATCCCACCAGACCTCGATTTTCTGTTTATCGAGAATGTCGGCAACCTCGTCTGCCCCGCAAGCTATGACCTGGGAGAAAACATCAGATGTGTGCTCCTCTCCATCCCCGAGGGCGATGACAAGCCCAAAAAATATCCCAAAGCCTTCACCACATCTGACTGTCTGATCATTTCCAAGTCCGACCTTCTCCCCGCTCTTCCTTTCAACCTAAAGAATGCGCAAAAGGAAGCTCTGGATGTAAACCCTCAGCTGAAAATCTTCATCGCGTCAGCTCTCGAGGATTCCGGAATAGATGAACTGATAGACTATTTCATTTCCTCTCTCAACCGACTCCGCCAGAAGAATGCATGAACTCTCCATAGTCGCCAGCCTTTTTGAAATCATAGAGGAAAAGGCCAAAGAACAGAAAGCCAAGAAGGTCATCTCTGTCAAAGTCAAGGTCGGCGCTCTTTCGGGTGTGGTTTCCGAGTTCCTGAAAACAGCCTTTGACGTCTACAAAAAGGATACTATCGCTGATGAGGCGGAATTGAAAATCGAAGAAGTCCCGCTGAAAGTTAAATGTCAACAATGCGGCGCAGAAATTATCAAAGACGATTTTGTTTTTCTCTGCGAAAAGTGTGCATCGAGAGAACTGGAAACCCTGGCAGGAACCGAACTGCTTCTTGAAAAGATTGAGATGGAAGTCTAGAAGAGAACATCGTAAAGGGGGACAGCTACTTTTTTTCTTTTGAGATTGCCGCGCTTCGCTCGCAATGACACTTGCATAAGGTTGCTTCACTCCTTTCGCAATGACAGCTAAAAAATCTTGTCGAATTATTGACCGAGTCCAGCCGCCCCTAGAAAAAAGGGGCCAGGCTACTTTTTCAAAGAAAAGGGACAATCCCTCTCTTTATTTATTATGAGGACTGAAAGGGACAGTCCTGAAAAAAGTAGCCTGTCCCCTTTTTTATATCCCCTTTTTTACCCTTTTTTCTTTTTTTACTGTCCCCCG
>JASFPJ010000264.1:0-5104 GCA_050116035.1 Candidatus Aminicenantota bacterium
GAAGTCGGGATTGTTGCGCTTCAATCCGAGGTTTCCGATGACGAGCACGCTCTGCGCGGCACCGGGTTTGTCCAGGAAGTAGACCTGAGTGGACGAGAGAGCTTTCGGTTCTGTAATACTGGCCTTTTTCACGTTTTTCTTCTTCCATGAACCAAAGGCCTTCTCGACTTTGCTCTTGGCCTCGCTCAGCGTGATGTCTCCTGCGATGACCACAGCGGCATTGTTCGGCGCATAGTGCGCTCTGTAGAAATTCACCAGGTCTTTCCGTGCAATGGCATTAATGGACTCAACAGTTCCCGAACCTGTATAGGGCTGCGCATAGGGATGGCCTTCACCGTAGAGAGTGCTCAAAAACAACTTAATCGCCGATAGAAATGGCTGTCTCGATTCCTGCTGGATCCGGCCGAGATAGATTTTCTTTTTCCGCTGCAGTTCTTCTTCGGGAAATGTGGGATTTAAAACAACATCAGTCATCAAATCGAGTCCCTTATCGAGCTTGCCTCTGAGGATATTCAGACTGACACTCGAACTATCAAACGAACTGCCTGAACTAAGAAACGCTCCGAGTGATTTAACTTCTTCGGCAATCTCCAGCGCTGTCCTTGATTTTGTTCCTTCATCCATGAGGTCGGCTGCCAGAGATGCGGCACCGGGCCTATCCGCCGGGTCGGATGCCCATCCGCTCTTCAGCACAAGGTTGACCTGTAAGAGAGGAAGCTTATGGTCTTCGACTAAATACAGCTTTAATCCGTTGGATAAGGTTGTGCTTTGAATCTCTGGGGGAGAAAAAGAAGGCTCGGGTAATGGAGGCGGTTCTTTTGTCCGGTCGAATTCACTCTTTTCAGAAACCAGATCTCCCTGGGGCAGAAAATGGACAATCACGCGCTTATTCAAATCGAGAAATTTTGTGGCACACTTGAGGACATCATCAGTCGTTACCTTCGCATACCTATCCAGATCCCACTGGAAACCATCCGGATCTCCCAGATAGACGTTGTATTGATTCAATGTATCCGCTTTTCCTCCAAAACTACCGATTCTCTCCAGGCTCCTTATAAACGAGGCTTCTCTGTTGACTTTCGCCAGCATGAGTTCTTCGTTGGTGATGCCTTCCTTAAAAATCTTGTTCAGTTCCTGATCCACTGCTTTCTCAATCTCATCAAGTGTATGCCCCTTCCGTGCGGTGACGGTTATGTGGAAAGTGCTGGATAATTCTCTTGAGGCCTGGTAGGCAGAAACATCCTGGGCGATTTGTTTCTCATACACAAGGGCCTTGTAGAGGCGTGACGTTTTTCCTGAAGACAAAGCATCGGCAAGCACATCAAATTCCGCATCCCCAGGCGCATAAAGAGCTGGAGTATGCCAGGCTATATAAATTCGCGGAAGCTCGATCTTATCGGTGACCACTGTGCGTTTCACTCCATCGAGTGTCGGCATCCACTGTTTGAGCCTCTCGATCGGGGGCCCGGGTGGAATAGAAGCAAAGTGTTTCTCCACGAGTTTCTTGGCGACTGCGGGATCAAAATCTCCGGCAATACAGAGCGAAGCATTATTCGGCGTATAGTACATTTTGAAAAAATCTTTGACGTCTTCAAGTGTAGCTGCCCCAATATCCTCCAGGCTCCCGATGACTGTCCATGAATAGGGATGATTGGGCGGATAGAGCATGCTCATCAGAATCTCATTCGCCCGGCCGTAGGGTTGATTATCCACTCCCTGTCTCTTTTCGTTCTGGACAACGCCGCGTTGGGTATCCAGCTTCTTCTGGTCCATAACCGGGAGAAGATACCCCAATCGGTCAGCCTCAAGCCAGATTCCCATCTCCAGGTAGTTGCTCGGCAGGTTTTCCCAGTAGTTTGTCCTGTCGTTGCTCGTGGAGCCGTTACTCATACCGCCGATCTTTTCCATTGGCTCGTCATAGTTGGGGATATGCTCTGAGCCTTCGAACATCAGGTGCTCGAACAGATGAGCGAATCCGGTTCGTCCCTTCTTCTCGTTTTTGGACCCCACATGGTACCAGACATTAACCGATACCATGGGAACCGAATGGTCCACATGAAGGATGACATCGAGCCCGTTGGGCAGCTCATACTTCTCGAACTTGATTTTCGGCAACTTCTCCTGGGCGAAGAGTCCCGGAGCTAAGCATGCGACTGAAAAAATGAATAAAAAAGCAACTAATACTATTTTGTTTTTGGTGCTGAATTGACTCATTCAATCTCTCCTTCTAATTCATATTCTGTCCAGATTAATGGTAATTCTTCTGATCATTCACTAACATTTTAACGTCTCACAGTGCTTATTGCCAGCGTCAGATTTATAAACCGAAAAATAGTGAAAAGGATGGAGTCAGTGGAGCCGGGTGAATGGACATGGCTATGATGTCCGCATGGACACAAAGCCAACAGAGCAACCCAGTATTTTAGACTAAAGCTCAGTATTTTAGGCTGATGGAATCAATAAAAGGCCATTAATAACGAATGCATCAATCCTTCATGCGGGCCGTGAGTGTATTGGATGAACCTCTCACTTCTTCCCGCAAAACAACTATTATTTTATCTGCCTCGACTGCAACACGGATCTTCCCTCTCTCTGAGAAATCGACAATCTGGTAATCGATGACAAATGTACTGTCATTTTCCCAGAATCCTCTGTACGCGCGTAAATACCCCGCGGCTTTCGTCAGGCGATAGACATTATCCAACCCGACTGGAACCTGGAGATTCCTGTCCCTGTAAGATAGAGTCAACAGGGCTTCATTTTTTTTTGTCACAAAATCCAGAGAAAGTCTCTTGAAGTTCATCGGATTCACATCGAACACAAAAGTCTTCCCGGATATCTTCTGGGCAATCTCAGGTGGAGTGGGCACAGCTGAAGGCTTGGGATTTGAAATCGCATGAAGGATGGATTGAAGGCGTTTTTCTCCAGCGGGATTTTCAGGCAGCGGCGCCGAACTTTTTACTGCGGGAAGGATGTGATTCCTCATAAGCATATGGGGAACGAAAAAACTAAATGAATGCAAAGCACTGGTGAAAACCACGACCATATTCTGCTGAGGCAGAACCACTATATACTGGCCCGAATATCCAAGTGCCATGGAGTATCCGTCCTCATCCACCCACCATTGATATCCATACCCATCGGATAGAGTGCCGGCTTTGATGTGCTCGCGTGTGGATGCATCGACCCATGCGGAGGACACGACCTGTTTTCCCTCCCAAACGCCCTTGTTCAAATACAGAAAACCTATTTTTGCCATATCGAGAGGCTTCATCCGCATGCCTCCCCATCCGATGGTGATTCCCTGTGGATTGGCAGGCCAAACGACTTGGTGAATTCCTAGAGGGCCGAAAAGATGTTCTCTGGCAAAAGCAAGAGCATTTGTGCCGGTGGACTCCTGCAATATTGCGGACAGAAGGAATGAAACACCGTTACTGTATTCGAACTTGGTTCCCGGCGCTGTGGCCATGGGTAAGTTGAGCATGTACTGGGTCCAGTCACGACTGGCCCTCATCTTTGCCAGTCCCTGCCAGTTGTACAAATATGAATCTCGCGCCCTGAATCCCGAAGACATGGTCAAAAGATGCTCAAGGGTCAGGGCTTTTTTATTCTCATCCAGATTCGCGGGCGTTCGTTCCGGGAAAAATTCCAAGACAGGTGTTTTCACGCTCTCAATGTATCCTTTATCAATCGCAATACCGATCAAGGCGGAAGTGATGCTTTTTGTGCATGAATGGATGATGTGCCAAGAATCCTTCTTATAAGGATGGAAACAGGCATCAAGAAGCACATAGCCATTGCGAATAACAACCACGCTGCGGATGGGAGTATTCTGGCTTTTAATCCGCTCCAGCAATTCCGCTAATTTTTCCGAGTCGACACCTTGTTTTTCTGGAGTAGAAGTCTGCCATCCTTGAGTGGGCCAGTAGGCGGGTGTCTTTTGTGTCTCAATCGCGTGAAGTGTTCCCCAGGTAAGGAGAAGAGCCAGGACCACAAGAGTCTTGAAGGCGAAGGTTTTAAAGATAAGAGTGTGTTTCCTCATTTTTTGCTCCTCTGTGGACGGAAGAGAATTCGAATATAAGTACAGAGTAATGAAACCTGGTTGAATCCACTCTTAGCCCTTTATACGATTTTTCAGGGAATTAGTTTTCGTTGTTTAAACTCAATTGAATTGAATATTCAAACTGGGTTTCATTCTATGACTTTCATTTCTTTTTTTCTCTCTGGAACAACGCCGCATAAGGATGACCTGTATCACTCAACCAGGCAATGATTTCTTTTTTCTTTTGGTTGAGAATCCCGGTATAATTTTTATCTTTCGCCAGGTTCTTCATCTCACCCGGATCCTGCTGAAGATTATAGAGTTCATCGACTTCTGCATTGGCATGGAGGCCGAACTTCCACTCTCCGTCAAAACTGACGATGGATCGAGGTCCCCAATGGATATAAACCCGGTCATGGAAACCTCTGCCTGGCTTGCGCAACAAGGAGACAAAGGACCTTCCATGAATGGCATCCGGCCCTTTTATGTTTGTCAGTTCCAGTAAGGTGGGGAGGATATCCACACTGCTGACTAGGCTGTGTGTAACAGAGCCAGGCCAGGTGACTCCAGGAACCCGCATGATGAGCGGCACATTGCACAGTTCCTGGTAGCCGCAGTTTTCCATTTTGTATAAATAACCGTGGGAAGCCAACATGTCTCCATGGTCTGACGTGAAGATGACAATGGTGTTGTCCTCAAAACCGCATTCTCTTATGGTATCAAGCACACGACCGATCTGAGAATCTATATAAGCACAGTACCCGTAGTAACGACGGATATAATCGCGGAACTGGTTTTCATTCCAGACAGGCAGCTTGTAGCAGTAATCGTTTGTCCTCTGGCTTTTTGGCTTGCCTTCGAGCGCATCATAGTGATTATCAGGAAGTGGACACTGTTCTATGGAATATTTTTCATTCCAGGGCTGCGGAGGCGCGACCGGAAGGTGGGGACCGTAGAAAGAGAGGACCATGCAGAAAGGCTGCGTGTTCCCGCGGTGTTTCCGGAGGAATTCCTGTGCTTTTTGAGTGAAGAAAGAGGCCATATGGTGCTCCTCCGGAAGCA
>JASFPJ010000265.1:0-5061 GCA_050116035.1 Candidatus Aminicenantota bacterium
TATGATGGATGAGTTTCTGAACCTCCCGGCTGTGCGCAAAGCTCTGCCCTCCAATTTTGAGGATATCATGTCCCAACTTTACTATTTCAAGGGAAAATTCCCAACATTGCCGGCGAAAAACCTGATTGGTGATAGATACATAATGGTAGGAGATGCCGCAGGCCTGAACCGTCCATTCAAAGGAAAAGGGATTAACTCAGCCATCATTACAGGAATTCAGGCGGCAGAAGTGATTGTCAGCCACGGAATCTCTACTACAGCCTTTCAAAACTATCTGAAAGGCTGCTGCACACTGACAGACGATATTCCCTATGGGAAAGGATTGAGATTCTTGACCAACTTTGGCTCGAAATGCAGGCTTTTAGAGAGCGTTTTCGAAATAGCGAAGGAGGAAGATTCCCTGAAAAATGCGCTCTTTAATATTGTATCCGGCCATGAAACCTACAAAAAAATTTGGCAAGAGACAAAAAGTTTTAAGCTCTTTTTCAGGATACTCTTCAAAGTGATTTGCGGAAAATTCATAAGGGGAAAAAACGTTGTCAGGTCTTGAATCACTCTGGAAAAAAGATTCACTGCCTGTCAGAAAGTCAAATATTTCTGTCTCACAAAGCCCCTCTTGATTACAGGAAAGGGAGCTGATAGAATTTTTAGCTGAATCCAGGAGATAAAAAAACCATGATTATTGCCAATTTTGCCATATTTCCCACGAGTGAAGGGGCATCCGTCAGCCAATACGTCAAGGAAGCCATCAAAATCATCGAAGATTCCGGACTGAAAAATGAAACCGGTGGAATGTCCACTGTGATCGAATCTCCGGATCTGGCTACTCTTTTTCAGGTCTTAGAAAAAGCGCATGAGGCCATCGTGAAAATGGGAGCCCAAAGAATTCATATTGACCTAAACGTCGACCACAGACTGGACACGGATGCCACTATCGACTCTAAACTCAAGGCCATCGGCAAAAGATAAACGAGTCATTCGCTCCAGCCTCAATTTCGGACTGGACAACTCTCCCGCCGAGCCTCCTCAAGGCCTTTAGAGCTAGAAAAACGATTCAGCCAAGGGGGAAACATCTAAGGAAAAATCAAAAAAGCAACCTTACCCGACTCTGCCGCGATCCCGAATTCAGTCTTTTTCCCTCAAAAGAGGCCGGGTGAGACAGGTCGGACCCCCAGCTCCTTTCCTGGATATCTCTTCTCCCTCGTATTCATGGACCTGAACTCCTGCCTCTTCGAGCAAACGCTTTGTCTGTGGATTCCCGGAAATCATGATGCATTCACCTGGCGCAACAGCAAGCACATTACAACCCATTGTCTCGAATTCTGTATCCGGGACTTCGAGGAGGCGGATTTCCCGTTGGAGGAGCCACTCCCGAAAAGGCACAGGAAGAAGCCTGGAATAAACCACAGCCAGGTCGCGGCGGACCGGGCTAATAAGGGACATCAAATGCATGACATCTTCAGGGCCTTCCCAATGAGGGAGGGGAACTTTTACATATTCGTCAACACTATCAGAGGTGAGTTCCTTGAGCTGCCGGACTCCCTCTTCGTTCGTGCGGTAGCCCAGGCCCACAGCGATCGTTCGCTCGTCAATCCAAACCACATCCCCGCCTTCCAGTTTTCCCTCGCCTGTAATGGACCCGATAATGGGAATCCCCAGTTCTTTAAGGAATTCTTCGGCTGCCAAAGGTTCTCCCTGACGTTTTTCCTTCCCCATCCTGCACAACAGAGCTCCCTTGTCCGTGATTGCCAGAGAGTCATGGACGTAGATGGAATCAAGCCCGGTCCGGTCGTCTGCAGGTAGAAAATGGATCTCTGGAATGAATCTCTCAAGCAACTGAATGAATTCGTCATATTCCTCGACTGCCCTTCCATAATCTGGGGAAGATGAATAATTCAATTCTTTCCATTGCGTCCGGATGTTTTCCTGGCTCAAGAATGCAGCCCTAGGGTGCTTGAGCAGAAGATATTTGATCCGGTTGACTTCGGACTGGCTGCCAAATTTCATAGGTTTAATCTTTACAGATTATTATAGCCTGAAAAATTGATTTTTTGTAGAAGACAGAACTTGTGCCTATCCTCCTGAAAAAGACAAAGAGCAATCAAAATCTTCTCTATCACAGAGATAATGATACTCATAACTTGAATGATATGTTTGTGACTTCCGGTCTGATTCTGTTATATTTAAAAGGAGCAGAAGAGGTTTATCATGAAAACAAAATTTTACTTGGTCATATTTACGATTGTTTCATCGGCTATTTTGTGTCAGGCTCAGCAAAAGGAATATACAATACAGGATTTCACGTTTTCAGACTTCAGCAAAGTAAAAAAGATAGTATTTTCTGACAGATTGAAAAAGGAGGTACGGTATGAAAAAGCCTTTGCCTGAGTTTTCCCTTGCTCTTCTCATTATTCTTCTTATTGTCGGCTGCAGGGCTCCTGCGTTGGACACGTCTTCTGACTATGAAGTGGTGAAGGAAAGCATCGAACAATCGATAGGCTGGGCCATCGAGAAGGATTTCGAAGCTATGTTCCGTTTGTGGGCCGACGACATGTTTCATTTCTGGCTGGTCTCCGAAAGCCAGGTGGTGGGCCTGGAGAACTTTAAAAAATATGCCGAACGGTGGAAGGATCCCGATTTCCGTGGAACTCGCTTTGAATTCAAGGACTTGCGCATCGTGTTTTCCCGTTCCGGTGATGTGGCCTGGTATTCCTGCTTTCTCGATGATTGCGGCTCCTATAAAGGCGAGGAGACTTGTTTGGAAGACGTTTTCCAAACCGGTGTTCTGGAGAAAAGGGATGGGCGATGGGTTCATGTGTTGATGCACGGAGCCTATCCTATTGACAAAGTTCCAGAGAATTATGTGAGGCGTTTTTATTCGGACCTGTTTGAAAAGAAAGAAGAAAAATAGCTGGCTTCGAGAAAAGAGGATTATTATGAACGGAAAAAATCGGATTGCCTGCAACGACACCCTTTATGATGATGTCACAGGCAAGAATAACACCCGACGGTAAGTATTTATTCTTCACATCTTATAATGGAAAAGGTCATATGGTTTATTGGGTGGATGACAGAGTTATTGAAGATCTGAAGCCAACAGAATTGAACCATGGGAGGAAAATTTATGAAAGCAAAAATACTTTTTGCTGGAGTTGTGGTTTGTCTAAGTTTTGTCTTTTGCAGCCGCACCAGGCCGGACGATTTTCAGGTTTTGACGGGACCCTACCTCGGCCAGAAACCTCCGAGCCTAGAACCGGAAATCTTTGCTCCTGGACTCATAACCACGCATTATTCTCAAAGCTATATCGCATTTTTAAACGATGGCCGGGTTTGTGTCTTTTCAGAAAGCACGGAAAAAGGACATGAAACGTATTACACCTATGAAAAAGGCAGGAATTGGACAAAGCCACAGAGGTCTCCCTTTGAAGAGCTGCAGGGTCACCCCAATTATACCACAGGTCCCCTGGGCCGGAAGGTGTATTACCATTCTGGAAATCCGACTCACCCCGATGATGACAAGCCTGATGACAACATCTGGACCATTGAATGGACTGGTTCGGGCTGGGCGGAACCGGAAGTGCTGCCCCAACCGGCCAACTCAGAGTATGGCGAAGCCTATCCTTCTGCAACGGCTGACGGCACAGTCTATTTCTTCACCTGGAGGAGAGAGGGTACCCGGGGAGATGATATTTGGTTCAGCCGCTGTATCGACGGACAATATCAGGAAGCGGAGCGGCTTCCCTGGCCCGTCAATACGGATTTTATTGAATACGATCCTTATGTCGCTCCCGATGAAAGTTTTTTGATTTTCGGTTCGGATCGTCCGGGCGGCTATGGAAAAAGCGACAATTATATCTGTTTCCGTAAAGACGACGGAAGCTGGACTCCTCCCATAAATCTGGGCCGCCCTTATAATTCTTCCAGTTTTGACCTGTGCGCTAATGGAAGTCCGGACGGCAAATACTTCTTTTTCACAAGCGGAAGAAATACAGATGTCGACAAAGGCGATATCAGGGAAAAAACCGGTCAAGAGCCGGAGGATGATGCCGATCTCTACTGGGCGGACTTTTCTTTTATTGATGAATTGAAAAAGACCCTGCTCACTAAACGGAATGCCGCAGAGATCATCAA
The DNA here is from genome assembly GCA_050116035.1 of Candidatus Aminicenantota bacterium. Taxonomy (GTDB): domain Bacteria; phylum Acidobacteriota; class Aminicenantia; order Aminicenantales; family Aminicenantaceae; genus SOIA01. The sequence goes on from JASFPJ010000265.1 coordinate 4,132, forward strand.
ACGGGATTACATGGAAAATGGTATTCAGTCTGCCATTGATACATTGAATAATCTCTATTCGGATCAACAGAACAGCATTTTTTTCTCGCCATTTGAGCTTCTTTCCATCTGTGGAGACATGTTGACAGAGAAGAAAACTGGAGATGCCGATTTATTCTTTTCGTCCCTTGATAAAACATTGCCGAAAGATGTCTCGATCAAGGAAGGTTATGCCCGCATCTGTGCCATGAATGGTTTTGTTTCCAAAGGCCTGAAAATTTTCGAGGAGTTGAAGCTGGAAGATCCGGATTTTAATCTCAGTGATTCCTTGTCTGCTCTTGGATATCTCTTTACTCTCTACCCTGAAAGAACTGAAGAGGCTCTGTCTATTCTACAGTTCACAGTGGAAAAATTCCCGGAAGATCCCTGGGCTTACTTCAGCCTTGCCCGGATTTATCGAAGGCTCGGCGACCTGGAAAAAGCCATCACAAACTGCCGGAAGTCATTGGAAATCCGGCCAAATGTCGGAGATATTTCCCAGCTACTGGAACGTCTGCTGGAGGAGCAGGAGCGGAAAAAGAAGCATGAAGAATCCTTCCCAATCCTCAAAGGCCCCTATCTCGGCCAGGAACCGCCGGGCATGACACCGGAGATCTTTGCTCCGGGGATTATATCAAAAAGCTATTTTGAATGTATGGCATTTTTCACTCCTGATGGCAAAGAGTTTTATTTTATGTTATGGGGAGCCCCACATGGCGTCATACTTTTCACAAAAGAAGTAAGCAATCTATGGATAAAACCTCAAGTTGTTTCTTTCTCAGGTAAATACAATGGGAAGTTCACTTTATCTCCAGAAGGAAATAAGATTGTTTTTAGTTCAAATAGACCATTAGACGGTAGAGGAGAACCAATAGATTTTCATTATAGTTGGATTGTAGATCGAACTGATAC
>JASFPJ010000266.1:0-5058 GCA_050116035.1 Candidatus Aminicenantota bacterium
TGTTTATTCCTTTTGTGGATGTCAATCTTCTTTTTATGATGTAAGATTTTATTTTGGCGTAATTCTCTTCGTTTTCTAATCTTTTGAGAAAGTTTTTATTTCCCCCCTCAAAAGCCCAAGAAGGAAAACTGCTGCCAAAACCGGAACTGGTCGCTGTATAAGGGTACTGATCAAGAGTCACTTCAACGCCTCTTTTCCTGGCTTTTTCCACAGGATCGGTTATTCTTTCAAGCTCATACCAGACAGCATCATCAGCCAACTTTATATGGGATATTTGAACCGGAATGTTATTGGTCTCTCCGATCTCGATGGCTTCTTCAATCGCCTCGGTTATGTAAAGTCCCTGGTCTCTGAGATGGGTGGCATAAACTCCCCCAAAACCTGTAACTACAGAGGCAAGCTCCACAAGCTCATCTTTCTCTGAATATGTCCCTGGAAGATAAGACAGCCCTGTCGAGAATCCCAACGCACCAGCTTCCATCTCCTGATGAATCAAGGATTTCATGCTCTCTGTTTCCTCTTCGGAAGGAGCATCCATCTTCATTCCCATCACTTCCCGTCTGATGGTGTTATGGCCAACGAGACAGCCAAAGTTAAGTGCTATTCCATGACCCTCGATTTTGCTAAAAAGCTCCTTTAGAGGAAAAGGATGCCCACCGCAGTTTCCACCGATAACAGTAGTAACTCCTTGATAGATGTAGTTATCAACTGTGGGGATCCTCACGATTCCCCGGTCACAGTGTGTGTGGACATCGATGAAACCGGGGCTGATAATTAAATCCTGTGCATCAATAACCTTCTTTGCTTGTTTATTATCTATAGATCCAATCCTGACTATTCGACCTTCCCTTACACCGATATCGGCTTTAAACCAGGGATTTCCAGTTCCATCGATGATGAAGCCGTTTTGAACGACAAGATCGAATTTTTTCACAAAAGGAATGCAGGCCCAAACGGATAAGAGAAAAGATAAACAAATGAAAAAAACAGATATTCTAGGAAACCTTCTCATGAATGACTGCCAAAAGTGCATGATGTCTGGAAGAAGTTGACCATTCATTTTATTCCAAGTCCCGAATTCTGTCAATTTTTTTGAAAAAAATACTTTGATTTTCCCCTGAAAATATATAAAAATTTTATTTCTAACTATTTCTTCGAAAACCGAAAAAGTCGAAAGATTGCGGAGGATTGAATGGATAAACTCATCTTTCTCGATAACGGAGCCACCTCCTTTCCAAAACCAGACGAAGTTTACTCGTTCATGGATAGCTTCTACAGGACTTCTGGTGTAAATCCTGGCCGGTCAGGATACGACCTGTGCATGGAAACTGGTGAACTCGTGGAAGATGCAAGAAAGAGAATGACTGAATTTTTCAACGGAAAAGACCCCGACAGATTGTGTTTCTCGTATAACTCCACTGATGCTTTAAATCTCATCATCAACGGGCTGCTCAAGGAAGGAGATCACGCCTTGACAACCACTCTTGAACACAATTCAGTGCTCAGGCCTCTCTATCACCTGAGGAAATATAATGGTGTAGAAGTCGATTATATTCCTTTTGACAGTAAAGGATTTATAGACCCTGACGATTTCCTCAAAAAATTCAAGAAGAACACGAAACTGGTCATCGTCAATCATGCCTCGAATGTCATCGGAACCATTCAACCCTTAAAAGAAATTGGCAAACACTGCAGAGAAAGGAGAATTCCTTTTGCGATAGATGCCTCTCAATCTGCAGGAAAAATCCCGATCGATATTGAAGAGATGAATGTGGATGTGATCGCTTTCACTGGCCACAAGTCACTTCTTGGCCCCACAGGAATAGGCGGCCTGTATGTCCGGGAAGGGATTGAGATCAGGCATACTCGGGCTGGGGGAACCGGAGTCCGCTCAGCCGTGCGCACCCATCTTGATGAGTACCCCTACAGGCTTGAATACGGAACATTAAATGTCTTGGGAGTCGCAGGCCTTTATGCAGGCTTGGAATGGATTGAGAAAAAAGGATTAGACATAATCCACACGCATGAAATGAGACTCACCACTCTGCTCAGGGATGGACTCAAAAATACAGAGGGAGTCACACTTTATTGCCAGGGTGACCTGACGAACCATATCAGCATTTTTCCTTTCAATGTTGACGGACTGGAAGCATTGAATACATCCACAATGCTTGATGTCGATTACAATATCGCCAGCCGAAGTGGCCTTCACTGCGCCCCGCTTGTCCATGAACAACTCGGTACAGACAAGATTCATGGGGCGGTCAGGTTCGGCATAGGCCCTTTTAACACAGAAGAAGAAATCGAAACAGCGATTAAGGCCGTCAAAGAAATATCTAAATTCGGCAAAAAATCCAAAAAATAAAAATATCCGGATACCGCTTCAAACAGCAGTCAAGATTCTAATTCTGTTCCTGTTCACAGGATGTGAGACTCACTGAGCCCAGCCTATTTCTTTGATTTTCCGGAAGCATCTCGAGAGTTTCTCATCTGGAGGCTAGGTTTTTTTTCTTTCTTCCCCTTAAAACCAGAGCGTCTGCAACAATTTCACTGACCGTTTTGACCTGAACATCCAGTTTGTAATGCTTGTTGAGCTCTAAGATCTGATCGATGCAGTTATGGCAGGGAGCGGCAACAACCTTCGCTCCTGTTGACTTGATCTGCTCTGCCTTGATCTTGCCTGCCTCGAGTCGTCTCTGGGCGAAACGCGTCATAGCTAGCTGGCCTCCCCCTCCCCCACAGCAATAATTTTTCTCCCGGTTAGGATGCATCTCCACAAAATGCGAGGCAGCGTGTTTCAGAATAAACCGTTGTTCCTCCACTATCCCACCCAGCCGCACGAGGTTACACGGATCGTGAAGAGTGACCGGGTCTGAGTTTTGTGAAGAGTCAAGCTGGATGCGGTCTTCCCGGATGTAGCCCGCAATAATCTCCAGAATGCTTCTCACCTCAAAACCATATTTCTTGCTTAACCATTCTGGCGCTTCCCATCTGTTCGAATTAAAACCGTGACCACACTCAGCAAGAACCAGTGTTTCACATCTTAGCTTATTTCTTGAATCCACGAGCCGCTGAGACATAATCCCCGCCGCTTCATCGTCTCCACTGTAAAGACCATAATTGGTCACATCATAGTTGTCGCTGGAAAAAGTCCAGCTCTCCCCCGCCGCATAGAAAATTTTTCCGACTGCAACGATAGAGAGCGGGAAAAACATTGGTTCTCGGGGATTAACCGTGTACAAAAGCCTGGCTCCCTTTTCATCCAGGGGAAGACGAGCCTTTTTATCCCCGACTTCTTCCTGAAGTTCTTCTTCTAACCACTCCACTGTTTCAATCCAGTCTTCCTTGGGAATGCCCATATTGTTCCCTTTATCCAGAGCTGTATTGACAGTCGATTGGAGCCCCAGCGGAACGAGTCCGAGAGAAACCAGAGCACTTCTCGCTGTGCGAATGAGATAATGAATGTTTATCCCGACAGTGCAATTCAGGGAACATCTCCCACACAGAGTGCATCGTCCAAAAAGCGAGTCCACCCATTCTCGCACCATTTCATGATCGAGTTTTTTCGCTCCTGTCCACCAGGAGGCATTCCTTCCCATAAAGCTCCAATATTTCTTGAAAACTTCTGTCGCCAAACTCAATTTGTAGGCAGGGAGAGATTGGATATCTTTTTGACTGAGATAGTAGTGGCAGGAATCAGCGCATAGACCGCAGTGAACGCAAGAATTGAGATAAGTCACATACTCATGATTCAATTTCTCATGAAAAACCTTGAGAGCCTTCTTAAAATCCTCAGCCTTCAGCTTTTTAATCCTCTCTTCAATGGGATCTCTCTTTTCAGTATTCTCGCTCATGTCTCAATCCTTGTCAGCTCTTGAAGGGAGGACGCCTCTCCTTCCGTAAAAATTTCCGAAATGCATCTTCGCATAAAAAAAGAAGAAACAGTGACGAATCTTCCCCACCGGAATGTAGAAGAACATCACTATTGAAGCCAGATAATAGAAAATGGTAAAACTCTCTGAATATGTCTGAATAAATGTGAATGCCAGAAAAATATTGACGATAAGGTTTGCAGCGAAATCATCAGGACAGCTGATTTTCCTCATCACAGGAAGAAGGATTCTCTTCAAGAAAAGCGCCATTCCACTGAGAAAACCGACGGCCACTCCCCACCGTAAAACAGGGATAAGAAATGCGGGAAATTCTACAGAAAAGAGAAGAGTAAACAGATAGGCGAGGGCAGCGAATATTCCAATATGATATGCCATGCCCCCCACATAAGTGGGAAGATGTTTTCTTGCGCTCTCCTTCTCCCAGGGCATCATTCCCCTGCCCAGGACATAGAAGACTCCCCGTCGGCCTTGACTGCGCGGTTCAGAATGAAGAAAACTCTTACCGAATGAAAAGGTCCTTAAAACAAGAACGGAAAGAGAAACAACAGAAAAAAGAAAAGCGAGAAGAACTCCAACCTTCAGGAAAAGCAGCATGAAAAATCTCCCTTTTCAGACACATCCATCTGGTTTGGGTAGCCCGGCTACTTTGCAAGCGCCTTTGGCCGGACCAGAAGGAAAGAGCTCAAAGATATACTTGAGTTGAAAGCCTGTGGTTTTGCAGAGTTTCCTCACCATCGGAGCTAAATTTTTTTCGAGGTAATATTCCCGGATGTATTTAACAACAGCCCAATGGTCATCGGTCAACTCTTCTATCCCTTCCTCTTTTTTAGCTAAAGCTTCGGCAACATCTTTGGCCCATTCTTCGTGATTGACCAGGAAGCCTTCTTCGTTGACCTCTATTTTTTTCCCTTTAACTTCGATAAACGGCATGGTGCACTCCTCTGTTATACTTCTTTAAAAACGGGTTATTATAGCACATTCAAATGATCGGTTTGAAACTTTTTCTGGATGCGTTTTCATAATGATGAGGAAACCGAATGCTTTTTATGCATGAAAGGATTCATATTTAACTTGAAGAAAAGATTCATTTCTTCTAGAATAATTCTCTATTAAATTTATGGAGGAGGTAGGGATGGTCAAACATCGTCGGATTTCATTCATCATT
>JASFPJ010000267.1:0-5045 GCA_050116035.1 Candidatus Aminicenantota bacterium
ATTTGGGTTCGATCTCGGGATAGAGTTTTTTCAAGAGGGAATTACCAGTCGGACAAACAGTCAGAATGTAGTCCGGATTCTCTTTCTCAAAAGATTCGATGTTTTTGAGAGCCAGCTTCCGCACATCTTTCTCATTCCCCAAATGAAGGCTGGGCGCGCCGCAACAAGCCTGGTCCGGAGGAGAAACCACATGAAAACCAGAACGGGATAAGCTGTTAACAACACTGTCCCGGATTTCAGGGAAGAAAAATTTCACCAGGCACCCCTGGAAGAGGTAGACTTTTTCTCCATCCTTCATTTCTTCTTTCATGCGTTTGGGAGGTTTAATCGCAGGGAAATATTTACCTTTTCCCCAGGCAAAAGGGAGATTCATTAAATAACCTTTTTTCTGGAAAGGCTTTTGGAGAATGGATAAGACTTTTACGACTCTCTCGGCAAAAGATTTCTCTCTAAAAAAGAAAGAGAGGGTTTTTTCCCATGGCCTTGGAATCCTCTTGTTCTTGAGCTTCTGGATGAGGTCTCCTGTGGGAATCCCCACCGGGCAGAATTCCTCGCATTTTTTACAATCTGCACAGAAATCGAGTAGAAAAGAGGAATCTTTGAATGACTGGGTCATTGCAGTCAGCAGAACGCCGATCCCCCCAGGATAGACAGGCCCTCCATAGACATGGCCACCCAGAGCTTTGAACACAGGGCAGATGAGCATGCAGCCGCCACATTTCAGGCAGTAGAGGATTTTGTTGAGGTTGCTGTCTTTGCTGATCTTGAGCCTTCCATTGTCGAGGATGATGATATGGAGTTCATGAGGGCCATGAACGCCGATAACAAGTTCTTTCTCGATATCAGTCGTTCGGCTTGGGCCGGTGATGAAGGACAGGTAGGAGGTCAGTTTGTACCCTGAGGAGGCAGGAATGAGGGCTTTGATGAGAGTGATGGCTTGCTCCAGAGTTTCCACGAATTTTTCTGTCGTCACCAGAGCGATGTGAACAGGGGGGAGAGATGTGACCAAGCGGGCGTTTCCCTCGTTGCTGATGATGACCAGAGTTCCGGATTCGGCCACAGCGAGGTTGGCTCCAGATATTCCGATGTCCGCCTCGAAGAAATGTTTTCGCATTTCTTCCCGGGCTAGCTTCACGATTTCCTTTGGCTCAGCGGGAACCTTCTTTCCTAGATGTTGAGTGAGAAGCTCGGCGACTTCCTCTTTGGTCTTATGCAGGGCGGGCGCAGTGATATGGGAGGGCTTTTCTTCTGCCAGCTGGATGATCCATTCTCCCAGGTCAGTTTCGACTATCTTGGTATCCTTTTTTTCGAAAAAGCTGTTGAGCTCTATCTCTTCGCTGACCATAGATTTAGATTTAACAATGAGCTTGGCTTTCTTCTGGCGGACGATTTCTTCTATCCGAGAGAGAGCTTCCTGGGGTGTTGAGACTTTGTAGACGAATGAGCCGGCTTTTTCGGCTTCTTCAGTGAATTTTTGGATGAGCTGAGGCAGTCGTTTCACACATTCTTCTCGAACAGCTCTGGCTTTTTCTTTGTACTCATCCCAGGGAATTTCCTTTTTTGTGTGGGTGTATTTTTCGAAGTGATGGTTAGACGCTTTCTCTAAAGCCTTTTGAAGGTTTGAGTCGTTGAGGGCTTTTTTGACTTTTTTCTTTTGTTTTCTCCGGGGAAACACTCACTCCTCTCTCTTCATTTTTTCCAGGTAAGTCTGGGGATCGACAAGGAATTCCCTTGGTTTGCTTCCCTCGGAAGGACCCACAATGCCCTCTTGCTCCATCTGATCAATGATTCGGGCAGCCCGGGCGTAGCCCAATTTGAATTTTCTCTGAAGGTAGGAAGCGGATGCCTGCCCTGTGAGGAGGACGAGCTCCAGGGCTTTTTCATAGAGTTCATCTTTTTCACCGAGGTCTTCAAGCCCGGGTGATGTCTTGCTTTTGAGAGTTTTGACTATTTTTTCATCGAATTTGGGACTCCCCTGCTCTTTAACGAATTTTACAAGCCTGGTGACTTCAGGCACTGAGATGTGAGAGCAGTGCAGTCTGACCAGGCGGGGATAGTTGGGCGGCATGAAAAGCATGTCCCCCAAACCCAGAAGCTTCTCCGCTCCGGCTGAATCGATGATGATTCGGGAGTCGATTTTAGTGGGAACGCGGAAGGCAATACGGCTGGAAAAATTATTTTTGATTGTCCCTGTGATAACGTCTATGGATGGGCGTTGAGTCGCCATCACGAGGTGGATACCGACTGCGCGGGCCAATTGCGCCAGGCGGGCAATGCAGTACTCCACATCCTGGGCTCCGACCATCATCAATTCTGCCAATTCGTCGATAATGATAACCACATAAGGGAGAGGCTCGAGGCTTTCTTCTTCATCTTCCAGAGGTTTTCTTTTCCTCTCCTTCTGTGTGCGTTTGACCTGGTGGTTATACTGCTCGATGTTTCTCACTCTCAGAGTGCCCAGCTTCTGATAGCGCTCTTCCATCATTTTTATGGTATCCAGAAGGATCGCCCCGGCTTTTTTCGGATCTTTCACAACCGGACAAAGAAGATGAGGGATTCCATCCCAAAGAGCGAATTCCAGCCTTTTAGGGTCGATGAGAATAAGCTTGACATCTTCTGGTTTGGCCCTGTAAAGGATACTGGCGATGAGGCAGTTGAGGGCAACGCTTTTTCCGGTTCCGGTGGCGCCGGCAATCAAAAGGTGAGGCATGATGGATAAATCTGTAATGGTGATCTCACCGTGAATATTCTTTCCTAGAGCAAAAGTCAGCTTGGAGGGAGAACTTGTGAATTGTTCTGACTGGATGATATCCCTGAGTTTAATGATTTCTCTCCTGTTGTTGGGAATTTCAACGCCGAGAGAGGATTTTCCCGGCATTCTCTGGACTCTGGCTGACTCCGCACCCAATGCCATGGATAGGTCTTCTGAGAGATTCGCCACTTGGCTGATTTTAATCCCCGGATAAGGGTAAAATTCGTATGTTGTGACCACAGGCCCCGGATGGTACTCTCGGACTTCTCCTTCGACCCGGAATTCCGCCAGTTTCTCCTCAATTCGCTGCTTTTTTTCATAGAGTTCATTTTTGTCGATCTGTTCAGATGCTTTTCCCTGATCAAGCAATGTAAAAGGGGGATAATTATAATCCGTTTTCTTTTCCATCTCAGGAAAAAGATACTTTTCCTGGACAGGGGGAGAAGAAGGCTTTGTCAGCACAGGTTCAGGCTTTGTCGCTTTTTTTCTTTCTTTTTTCTTCTTTTTAAGTTTGGGTTTTTTCGTCTCCCTTTCCTCAGAAGGAGCGTATTTTTCGGCGACCTTTTTTCTCATCCTTTCCCTCAGCCTTAATTTTCGGTAATGAATGACCCTGATCCTGATTTCTTTGAACAGAAAATGAAACAGATTCGAGAAGAATCGGAGGATTGCAGGCATAGAGATTTTGGTTGCGAGAATGAAAAAGAGGATGAGAAGAGCGAAGAGCACAAGCAGCGTTCCGACATGACTGAATATTTGAACCAGAGCGGATGAGATCAATTTTCCAATAAAACCGCCGGCCTGAGTCTCGGTTCCCCTCCAGAAAATAGTCCTGAAAAGCATGAACAGGAGGGAACTGAAGACAAGAAGAAGGAACAGGCTTCCCATGGATTTCATGAGAAGGCGTCTCTCCTCTTTTGAAGAGAAGCACTGCATTCCCATGTAGAAAAGAGCGAAGGATATGAGAAATGAGGCTAATCCTAAGATTTGAAAGAGAGCATCGGAAAGATAGGCTCCTGCTTTTCCGATAGCGTTGTGGATTTTTTGCTCTGTAGGCTGCGAATCGGCCCATCCGGTATTCGTCCACGAAGGGTCCTGCGGGTCATAGCTGACCAAGCTGACAAAGATAAAAATTGCAAAAAAGATCAGGACAACTCCAACGATATCAGAAGACCTCACTCCTTTTTTTCCTCGGAGCCTTCGGGAAGATAGTGGGGATGTGGCTTTTTTCTTCTTTTTCATTGACTGAATTATAACATATTTATTTTTTGGAATCAGGCCTCAAATTTTGTCAAATTTTGGGGTCGCATCTCAACATTCGACATTTCTTACACGTGGGTAGAGTATAATCATGAAGAAATCCTGGAAATCAAGGATTGAAAAATTTTTCGTCGTGGAGATAATGGGGATAAGGCCTAATCCTAAGACTTTTTCCTGATTGACTCTCCTCTGAGAAATGTCGAATGTTGAGATGCGACCCCTCTTATTATTATAGATTATACCTTACCCTACTGTACTGTTAGAAATGTCAAATGTTAAGATGCGATCCCTAAGAAATAGTGAAAGAGGTCGACGAACCGGGAGATAGGAAGTTGCTCAGCCCGGGTGTTTTTTTTAATATCGAATTTAAGGTAGGCCTTATCGATAGTGGATAGAGGAATATCGAGCTTTACCAGGTTATTTCGGAGGATTTTTCTTCTGTGCTTAAAGGCCCCCTTTAAAAAATCCCGAAAAAGCTCTTCGTTTTTTAGAGAAAAAAGAGGACGCTCTCTTTTTTTGAGAGAAATCAGCGCGGAATCCACTTTGGGCGGAGGGGAGAAACATTCCGGAGAGACCGTGAAGTGAAGTTGGAGGAGAAAGTGAATCTGGAAGAGGATGGAAAGCGGAGCATAGGCTTTCGAACCCGGCTGAGCGCAGAGCCTTTCTGCCACCTCCTTCTGGAGTAAGAAGACACACTCTGTAAAGAGCTCTTTTTCTCCGAGCACTTTGAACAAAAGTGGCGAAGACAGAGAAAAAGGCAGGTTTCCTACAAGCTTCTGGTTTCCTTTAAAATTTTTCTCTTTGTTCAAGAGCGCGAGGAAGTCCACCTTCAGAATGTCTTTTTCCAGGATTGTCAGGTTGGGAATGTTCTTCTTTATTAAGGAGGGAATGAGAGTCGGGTCTGTCTCGATGGCGATGACCTTCCCGGCTTTTTCAGCCAGAGGGAACGTTAGGGCTCCCCTGCCCGCTCCGATCTCGATGATCAAGTCTTGTTCTTGGGGGGAGATTCGCCGGATGATTTTTTTGAGGACCGCCT
>JASFPJ010000268.1:0-5026 GCA_050116035.1 Candidatus Aminicenantota bacterium
ATCTTTATCTTTTAGAGGGCTCAGTTGGTTGGGCATCGGCAGGGCTTATATCAAACCTGTGAGAGCGTTTTTAAACTTCTTGAAGAGAAGCCTTATTGTATTGAATAGCAGTGAGATTTGCAATCTGATGTCCAGTGATATTTTGAATATGTCTTTGTAGGGAATATTGCCGGTAAACATATTCCAGAGAATCAATCTCAATTTTCTTGAGGAGCCTTGATTGGTCTCTCTTTGTGCCAGGAATAAATGAGATTGAGTCAGCAGAGGAATGGAGGAGATTATATCGTTTATTGAGAAAAGTAATTGACCGTAGGTATTGTCCTTAATGATAAGCTTTTTTGCCTGTTTATAGTAAGAATGAGAGAATGAAGATGCGCTGATTCCTGTGCAAAATGCGGATTCTGCGGCCAGCTGTGCTGTGACAAAGGCCGATTCAATTCCGTTCTTATAGTGTCGCGAAAAACTAGCATCCCCGATCATTATCAATCGATCGGTAAAAGGTTTTTTAGATGGAGAGACGGCTATTCTCGGGTAACAGAAACAATGAGGCTTGAAGTGAGGCATCTTTTTTCTAATCTCCTCGAGATTAAGAAATTCTTGAAGAAAGTCTTTTGTGGCGTTCCTCTGTCCGATCAGTGATATGGTGATATAGTCTCCTTTGGGAATAACTGTCGCGTACCGGATCGCTTTTGATTTTGGCATATAAACATGAATAGTGTTCCCATAGTATTCAAGGATTTTTTTTCGGTCCATTTTGAGCTCAGCTTGATAGGTTATTAGGGTCGAGGGTGGATTGTAGCCGAATCCGAGCGCTTGAATTTTTTTCATCAGATAAGTGTTCACGCCAAAGGCCCCCACTGTTAAATCGGCATCAAATTTTTGCGAGTTTTCTTTGTCTCCGAAGTATAAGCGTAAAAGTTCTTTTTTATTCTTGGGCAATTTGATTTCCCATACAGGTTGAGGAATGACCTCTGCGCCTCTGTCCTGAACCCAACTCAGGAGGAAATCGTCGAAACTGATGATTTCTGGAAACGTCGAAAATCTCGGGCCGTTTCCTCTGAAGACTGTGGCTATACTATTATTCTCATTCTCTGGACAGGAAAGAAGAAGGCTTTTACCGTCGACATGAAGGCAATATCCATCCACTCTGTTGATAATTCTTTCCTCGGGGAGAAACATGCCTTCTTTTTTCAGTTTTTCGTTTAAGCTCTCCGCAATGACGCCGGCGCAGAGGTTGCAGCCGCGTGGGCCACGTTGCAAGAAATCTTTTCCGTCGAAAATTGTGATGGATATGTTAATCCCTTTTTCAATGGCCCATTTCTGGGCGAAATGAGCAAAGAAGGAACCGGCTGGTCCTCCTCCTATGATAGCGATTTTTGAGCCGTCTTTTAATATCAGTTTTTCTTGCATGAACCTAATTATACTACAATTTATATTAATTCTATAGAAATTATAAGATATTAAATATTAATCAAGAACCATCAGGAGAGAGAAGGAAGTCAAGAGTGATTAAAGAAGTCCTGAAAATTTCTATTTATTCTATTTTTTTATTTTTAATAGATTTATGGGATGGATGAAGCGATTTCTTCTGTTCGTTCGATGTTGTGGACAACAATGCTTGCCCAAGATTATTGGTGAGCCTGCTTCCTCTGGAACAATAAAATTCTACTGGGTGCTCTTGGTGCTGGTGTCTACTGAGAATGGATTTTTGCTCCTTTCTCCATTTCCTTCTCATCTATCGTGTAGAGTGAATCGAGCATGGCGATCATGAAGCTGCCCGGAGCTTGGGCTTGGGCGGCCGCCTTCTCACCTGCAAGGCCGAAATACGCCAAACCGGTGGTTGTAGCTGAGACAGGATCAGGATCCACGGCCAGGAACGCTCCGATAATGACCGTTGCCGTACATCCTGTGCCCGTGACATATCCCATCAGTTCATGTCCGTTGGAAACTCGATAAATACGTTCTCCATCTGTAATCAGGTCCACCTTTCCTGTAATAGCCAGGGTGGTGTTCAGTTCCTTTGCGAGGATGAGGGCCGCATCCGCCGCATCGTCCACGCTGTGGATAGAATCCACTCCTTTCGTCCGGCTGCCTTCATGGGCCAGGGAAAGCACTTCAGACGCATTTCCCCGAACGACATGAATGGAGAGTTCATCAATCAGTCGTTTGGCAGATTCTGTCCGCAATCTCGTCGCTCCTGAACCCACGGGATCCAGAATAATCGGAACTTTCAGTTCATTTGCACGCTTTCCGGCTTTGAGCATCGAGTCAATCCAGTAGAGTGTGAGGGTTCCTATGTTGAGAACGAGTGCGCCCGCAAAGGAAGCCATTTCTTCCACTTCCTCTGATGAATGGGCCATCACAGGAGAAGCGCCGCTGGCGAGTAATGCATTAGCGGTGTAATTCATAACCACGTAGTTCGTGATGTTATGGATCAGAGGCTTCTTCTGCCTCAAGTTCTTCAGATTTTCTGCGGCTTTATGGGCCAGATTCTGGTCAAACATATTGATCTCCCTATTTTTCAAAATGATCCCATCCAGTCGGAGTGACAGGTTGTTGACTCCCATCGGGGAGTGCCAGTTGGAAATCCCTGGGTACATCCGTAATTTTACCGACCTCGGTAACAGGAACATCGCTGACGGTTGCAATAGTCGAATGAATCTGATCCTTATGTTCAGGGGAGCAGGTGATGATCAGCTCATAATCATCACTTTCTTGAAGGAATAGGTCGTGTGGATCCATCTTGAGTTGCAGAGCCGTCTGCCGCAGGTTCTCGCTGATAGGAAATTGCTCTTGAACCAGCAAAGCCCCCACTCCGCTTTCCTGACAAATGTGCCTCAGATCTCCCAGGAATCCGTCGCTGGTGTCAATCATGGCTGAAGCAATCCTGGAGTTGGCCACAGCCTGTCCCTCCTTAACTCGGTGCGAAGGAGAGTTAAAGGCACGGACTAAGGGATGCTTCTGTAAATCTTGGCTAGGCTTGGAACGAAGCATCAACTGCAGGCCAGCCGCCGCTTGACCGGGATATCCAGTCACCAGGATCGTATCCCCGACTCGAGCATTCGAACGGCGCATAATCTTATCCTGTTTGACTTCACCGATGAGAGTGATATCGATGAAAGTTGCGTCCATTGTCTTGGTGATATTGCCGCCTATGATTGAAGCACCAAACGGGTTGAGTTCCGCGATGAATCCCCTATAGATGGCTTCCACTTCTGTTACAGGCATATCTGATTTGAGTCCCAGCGAGACAAGCGCGTAGAGAGGACGGCCTCCCATGGCGCCTATGTCGCTGAGATTCATGACCATTGCCCGCCGCCCGAGATCCAGTGGAGTGATAAAATCGGGAAGATAATGTCGTCCTTCGACAAGACAGTCACAGGTGACCAGCTGTTCGTATCCCTCCCGAGGTCGGAAAGATGCCGTGTCGTCCCCGATTCCCACAGTCACCTCAGGAGCTTGAATACCCTCTTTTTTTATGAGTTCGTGAATTCGATGGATTAATCCGAATTCTCCGATGTCAGCGAGAGTTTTGGGCATAGTGTTCTCTTTATTCCCTTGATTGCAGAGCTTGGGAAAGTTCTCTCGTGGCTTGTTCAGGATTCTCCTGGCAGCAGACGGCAGAGATGACTGCAATCCCTCGGGCTCCAGCCCGGATCACTTCAGGTGTGTTCTCAACAGTTAGACCACCTATTGCGATTATTGGAATGGAAACGGCTTTCACCACTTTTTCCAGAAGTGCGATTCCAGTAACAGTCCCCGCATCATCTTTGGATGTTGTCGGATAAACAGGGCCAAATCCGATGTAATCTGCCCCTTCAGAGAAACATTCCCGAGCTTCCTCAAGAGTGACCGCAGATCCACCGATGATCCGGGCTTCTCCAATGAGTTTGCGTGCCAGTGGAATGGGGAAATCATCCTGTCCCAGATGCACGCCGTCTGCCTCGGAGGCAATCGCGACATCCACTCGATCATTCACGATGAATGTGATGTTTGCGTCTGTACACAATCTTTTCATTTCTCGGCATACATCAATCATTTCCCTTGTTGCTCCGGTCTTTTGACGGAACTGGATGGTATCCGCCCCTCCTTTGATTGCCATCTTGGTGAGTTCCACATGAGTGAACCGGGGCTGCAGCTCCGTATCCGTGAGCACATGTAAACGACCGATTCGCTTCATTTTTGAGTCTATGATCATTGTATTCTGGGAAACTTCCTTGAGCGATTTCAGCGCATGCTGTGAAGATTTCCGACTCAAAACTTATAGCACAGGAAAAATTTGGTGTCAAAATCCGAGAGTACAAAAACAAAGAATCAATCTAAACACGCGTTTAAAACGGAATCTCTGAGCCGAATACGATTTAAAATTTTGCAAGCCAGCGAGTCTTTAGGATGAAAAAGGAAGGAAGTAGACGTTAGACAAAAAAGAGATTGAATTTTTTTAGATATGCAAAAAATTACTTTTTCAGGAAGATTCTAAGGCTTTCTTCCGCTCTTCCAGGATTTTCTGGTATTCTAGCGGGTGGAGCACAAGGAGTTCTTTTCCTGTGATTTTTCCATCCAGCCAGATCTTACTCATCGGGAAGACTTCTGGATTCAGGTGAACATTGTACATATGCCAGATAATCACCGCCAGAAACGCGAGAATAGCTTCATAGCCGTGGAGTATGATGAATATGTCATGAACCCATAGGGGGAAAAGTGAGAGGCTGAGTTCAACATTCCACATGAAAAATCCGCTGACAATCATCACAAACGATCCCCAGCCGACGGCCCAGTACTCGAATTTTTCGATGAAATTGTAGCGGCCGTACTGCGGAGAATTTTCGAAGAGCCAGTAGGGACGTTTGGCAAAAAAGTTTTTAAAGATTCCTTTCCTGTTCAGAAACCGCGTCAATCCTGCATGATGCCAGAATATCTCAAACGCATCGCGAATATCTTTGAATTTCGG
Organism: Candidatus Aminicenantota bacterium; assembly: GCA_050116035.1. Classification (GTDB taxonomy): domain Bacteria; phylum Acidobacteriota; class Aminicenantia; order Aminicenantales; family Aminicenantaceae; genus SOIA01. The sequence goes on from JASFPJ010000268.1 coordinate 4,952, forward strand.
GATCATTTCCTTGAGATTATCTCTCCCGCGCTTTGTGAAGAGAGAATAGAGTATATGCCAGATGAGGTTGAGGAT
>JASFPJ010000269.1:0-4994 GCA_050116035.1 Candidatus Aminicenantota bacterium
AAAAGGAGGAAAAAATGGCAAAACAGATTACACTCGGTGAAGAAGCAAGACAATCGCTTTTGAAAGGTGTCAACATCCTCAGTAACGTGGTGAAAGAAACTTTGGGTCCCAGAGGCAAGAATGTTGTTCTGGATAAGAAATTCGGTTCTCCGACCAGCACCAAAGACGGAGTGACCGTAGCCAAAGAAATCGAACTCAAGGACCCGCTGGAGAACATGGGTGCCCAGCTTGTGAAAGAGGTGGCGTCCAAGACTTCGGATGTGGCGGGAGACGGAACGACCACAGCCACCGTACTGGCCCAGAGCATTTTTGCTGAGGGATTAAAGTATGTGACTGCCGGAGCCAATCCCAATTTGATCAAGAAGGGAATTGACCAGGCTGTCGCAGAAGTGGTGAAAGAGCTGCAAAAGCTGAGCCGGGAAGTCAGCGGGGAGATGATCGCGCAGGTTGGGGCGATATCCGCCAATAATGATGAGTCCATCGGCAAGATTATCGCCGAGGCCATGGATAAAGTCGGGAAAGACGGTGTTATCACGGTTGAAGAAGCCCAGGGTCTGGAGACGACGATGGATGTGGTTGAAGGAATGCAGTTCGACCGCGGCTATCTTTCGCCGTATTTCATCACTGACCCGGACAGGATGGAATGTGTGCTTGAAGATCCGCTTATTCTGCTTCACGAGAAGAAGATCAGTAACTTGAGAGAGCTCCTGCCGCTGCTGGAGAACGTGGCCAAGATGGGAAAGCCATTGTTGGTCATCGCTGAAGAAGTGGAAGGCGAAGCCCTGGCCACATTGGTTGTCAATAAGCTCAAGGGGACTTTTCATTGTGCTTCTGTTAAAGCTCCTGGCTTTGGCGACAGACGAAAGGCCATGCTGGAGGACATCGCCACTCTTACCGGAGGACAAGTGATTACAGAGGACATTGGTGTGAAGCTTGAGAACGTCGGTGTTGAATGGCTGGGCAATGCCAAAAAAGTTGTGATCGACAAGGACAATACCACTATTGTTGAAGGAAAAGGAAAAAGTGAAGATGTCCAGGCTCGGATCAAGCAGATTCGGACACAGATCGAAGAGACCACTTCTGATTATGATAGAGAAAAACTCCAGGAGAGACTGGCCAAGATGGTCGGCGGCGTTGCGTTGATCAAGGTGGGTGCGGCCACAGAAACAGAATTGAAAGAGAAAAAAGCAAGAGTCGAAGATGCCATGCATGCCACCAAAGCGGCGGTTGAGGAAGGAATCGTGCCCGGTGGAGGAGTCGCTCTCTTGAGATGCCAGAAGGTCCTTGAAAAAATGAAATTTAATGATGACATGCAGATCGGTGTCAACATCGTTAAAAGAGCTATCGAAGAACCTATCCGTCAGATCGCGGATAATGCGGGCTATGAAGGATCAATAGTTGTCGAGAAAGTGAAAGATAAGGAGCAGGATACGGGATTTAACGCTCTGACAGAGAAATACGAGAATCTGGTCAAGTCCGGCGTCTTGGACCCGACCAAAGTTGTGCGCACAGCTCTGCAGAACGCATCGAGCATTTCAGGACTGCTCTTGACAACCGAAGGTTTGGTATCAGAGATTCCTGAAGAGGAGAAGGGACCCAAGTATCCTATGCCTCCTCCAGGAGGAGAAATGTACTAAGCCTATTGGCTTGAAACTCAAAGGCCCTGGGCTTTTAGCTCAGGGCCTTTCTTTTTTTTGGGGCTTTTGTATGGTATAAAAACAGAGTGTTAAAATTTTTTGACCGTTACATTATCAAAGAGCTTATCCCTCCTTCTCTTATTGGTCTTCTCATCTACACTTTTGTTCTTCTAATGAACCATATTCTTCAGCTGGCTGAAGTTTTTATCACCAGGGGGATCACGCTCCGGGCAGCTGTCGAACTTCTTGTTTTTCTCATTCCTTCCATCCTGGCTTTTACAGTGCCGATGTCTGTTCTGATGGGAATCCTGGGTGGTTTAAGCCGGCTTTCATCAGATTCAGAGATTGTGGCTTTTAAGACTCTGGGGATAAGTTATAAAAGACTTCTGCGGCCAGTTCTGGTTTATTCGTTGGCTCTGTTGGTACTGACGTCTTTTTTAACTCTTTATCTCGCGCCCCGGGCGAATTTCAAGTGGGTCCAGTCCTTTACTCAATCCGTTATGGAGAGAGTTCAGTTTAGGATAAGCCCAAAAGAATTTAATGAGTCTATACCCCACACAGTTATTTTTTTCCAAGGCATGACGAAGGAGCGAGTCTGGGAGAATGTGTTTGTCTATCTGTCTGATCCCGACAAAGAGCCAATAGCTATCATAGCTAAAAAAGGAAGGTTGAGTGTCTATTCAGGAGTGAAAAGAGCTGTTCTTCGCCTTTCTGAAGGAGTCCTTCATTCATATTCTCCTTCTGAGCCTGAAAAATACGGAGTGACTTCTTTCGAAAACCTTGAGCAAGAGATTAATGTGGAAAGCCTTTTCTCTTCCGTATCGAAAGAAAAAAAGGTGAGGGAGAAAGATATTCATGAATTAATTAAAGGTGTCCGGATCGTCAAACAGGATTTAGATTTTCTTGAGAAAGAAAGTGGAAGAGAAGATAGAAATTATCGGAGAAAATGGAAAGAACACATATCTTATTGGGTCGAGATTCATAAGAAATTTGCCTTTCCATTTGCCTGTTTGATTTTTGGGATTTTAGGTCTTCCCCTTGGCGCCTCCACGAGAAAGGGAGGGAGAACCAGTGGCTTCACGATCAGTCTAGGCATAATCACAGTCTATTATGTTCTGATCACAGCCGGAGAAAAAACAGCCATGGACGGAAAACTTCCCCCTTGGCTTGGCTTGTGGGGGCCGAATATACTTCTCTTCCTGGTGGCTCTGTACCTGTTTATAAGGTCAATAAGAGAATCCTCACTTTTTTCGATTCCCTCTTTTTTAAAAAGAAAAAAAGAAAGTGTCTCTGCTGTCAAAAAGAAAAAGTTTTCCCGGAACCTGCCTCGCCTTTCCCTCCGTTTTCCAAATATCTTGGATCGCTATGTCATCAGAAAATATCTGGCCGTTTTTTCGCTGGTTTTTTTCAGCCTTCTAGTGATTTCTGTGATCGTGACTTTCTTTGAGCGGATTGATAATATCTATGAGCATAATAAACCGATTAGCCTTCTCCTTGAAAACATACGTTACTGTCTCCCCGAATTTATGCATTATATTTTTCCTGTCGCTGCCTTGATGACAGCGCTCCTCTCTTTGGGCCTTCTGACCAAGTTCAACGAGATCACAGCCATGAAGACTTGCGGATTGAGTCTCTACCGGATTATTCTTCCTGTGGTGCTTCTCGCCGGGGTGGTGAGCTTTTTCTCGTATTATCTCCAGGAGAATGTCCTCCCTTATTCCAACAAGAAAGCTGAGGAGATCTGGAACAAAATCAACGATCGGCCTATTCGCAGTTACAGTTATCTGGATCGCCGTTGGGTGTTGAGCAAGGAAGAGAATAGAATCTACCATTACAACTATTTCGACCAGGAAAAATCTGCCTTCAGCCAGTTGTCCATCTATGACTTAGACCCCACTTCATGGGCTATCCAAAGGAGGGTTTATTCGGAAAGGGCCTTTTTAGGTGACGGTCGTCTCTCTTTGGAGGACTGCTGGTTCAGGGAGTTTTCAAGTGGAAAAATGACGGAGTTTGAAAAGAAGGAGAAAATGAATGTAGATATGCGGGAGGACAGGAGTTTCTTCTTGAAAGAATGGAGGGAGCCCGACCAGATGAGCTTCGGAGAGCTCAGGAAATATATCCGTGAGCTTGATGAGAGAAATTTTGATACGGTGAGGTTTAAGGTTGACTTAAGCTATAAGATCTCTTTTCCTTTTGTCTGTTTGGTCATGACTCTTCTTGGGGTTCCTTTTGCTTTTTCTCTAGGGAAAAAGGGAACTCTGGTGGGGATTGGATTGAGCCTTGCGATTGCGATGGTCTACTGGGGGGTCATCGGGATTTTCCAGGGACTCGGATATGTGAGTTATTTGAGTGCTTTTCTCAGTGCGTGGGGTCCCAACCTGATTTTTGGCCTTATCGGACTTTACCTTCTATTCACGTTAAGGGCATAAAAAAGAGGGATCAGGGCTCGACATTAGACATACATTCAGGACGGGGAGATATCAATAGAAATCGAAAATAGTGTGAAGTCGGGAATATGTCGGATGTCGAGCCCTGACCCCTCTTTATTTACATCTTGTACTTGCCAAAATTTTCAGGCTTTAAATTTTCCAGCCACTTCTTGAGTTTTTCTGAATCTTCAAGATTCTCATCGAATTTCAGACTGTGAGCTTTTTTCACCACTTCATCCTCCACAAATATGGGAGCGTCCACCCGAAGAGACAGAGCTATGGCATCGGAAGGACGGGAATCAATGGTGATGGTTTGGTCTTTATAGCGGCAGTGGATCAGGGCATAGAATGTGTTGTCTCGGACATCGTTGACGACAATCTTTTCGACTGAAATATCTAACTTCTCCAGGAAGTTCTTGACAAGATCATGGGTCATGGGACGAGGAGTGGAGATGTTTTCTATCTTGAGGGCGATGGCATTCGCTTCAAAGACTCCGATCCAGATAGGAAGGATTTTTTCGCTATTGAGGTCTTCAAGAACCACGATGGGCATTTTAGAAATGGGGTCCACGACAAGACCCTTTATTTTCATTTCAATTTCCATGGCTCACTCCTCGTTTACCGTTTAATTAAATATAAGGTCTGATGAGAATGTTGTCAAGAAGAGGGGGGGTAGAGCATGGGCTCTGAGTTTATTGGGATCAGGCTTTATCGGGATGGAAGAGTACATGCTTGATCTCAGTTTAACAGTCTCCTTAAAAAGAGGTGTCAGGGCTCTAAAAAAGAGGTGTCAGGGCTCGACATTAGACATACATTCAGGACGGGGAGATATCAATAGAAATTAAAAATAGTGTGAAGTCGGGAATATGTCGAATGTCGAGCCCTGACCCCTCTTTATTTACATCTTGTACTTGCCAAAATTTTCAGG
>JASFPJ010000270.1:0-4979 GCA_050116035.1 Candidatus Aminicenantota bacterium
AGGACTTTGCCTTCAGGACACCAATCGGTTTCGGGCCGTTCATCCTGGCCGGATTGATAACCCTGGCTGTCGCCTTAATCTCGGTTGTGTTTCAAACTGTAAAGGCCGCTCTGGCCAATCCGGTTCAATCCTTGAGGTACGAATAAACCTTTCCTCTTCTTATAGCACCACAACTCTCAGGAATACTCGCCTATTTCTTCCCCTGAAATCAAGAGTTCCTGCTGGACTAATGGAGGTGCAGGAGGACTTCAGGCCAATATTCTTGAGAGAATCCGGAGTGGCTTTCTATTAATTTGCGAAGCGGAATCTGTTCTTTCGCTGATCATTCGGTTTTTTTTCGCCTCGTTCCTTTCTTTAGGCTATTGAACAACCTGCTCTGCATGTTATATCCTTATCCCTGAGTCTCAGATTCGAGAATCTCGAAAAATGGTGGAGGATTTGTGGCCAGCACCGGAAGGAAATTCCTGCAGTCCATGCTGTTGAAAAAAAACACATCTCGATGGGCTAGCCGATTTTTTGCTCTCTTTCTTTTTTCCTTCATCCTGGTGCCAAACCTCCTCCTCTCTTCGGACTTAAATAAAGAGCTGGAGGAATACTTCATTAGAACCTGGACGGTTCAATCGGGCCTGCCCCTCAATACTATAACCGCGCTCATCCAAACACAGGATGGCTATATCTGGGTTGGCACACACGCGGGCCTGTTGAGGTTTGATGGTGTCCAGTTCACAACTTTTACAAAACAAGATTCTCTTCTGACAAACGACAGGATTACGAGCCTGTACGAGGATGCCAACAAGGTGCTCTGGATAGGGACCGATGGCGGCGGCCTGTATTCCTGGGAGAAAGGTCTCTGGCAAAACTTCAACACGAATGATGGGTTGTCCAACGCGCATGTGCGGACGATAACCGGTGATTGGCAGGGCGATCTCTGGGTGGGAACAGACTATGGACTGAACCGTATCAACCGGGACGGCATCCATGTCTATAACGAGGAGGACGGACTGTATGACAACATCATCACCGATCTCTGCTTGGACATTTGGGGAACACTGTGGATAGGCACATTGCGAGGCGGACTGGCCCGGTTCAATGAGGGAGTGATCGCTGTTTATGGCTACGAGAACGGACTCTTGAACTCGTCGGTTCAGTCACTGACCGCCAACCGCTGGGGGAACATCTGGATCGGCACTCTGGAAGGCCTGTTTCTATTGAGGAGCGGAGACGGGATTATCCGTCCCGTATTCGGCACGCGCTACACGCCGATTACATCCCTGGTTGAAGATAACCAGGGAAACCTTTGGATGGCGACCATGGCCGACGGCCTGAAGCGGATGATTGGGGACACTCTGACAAGTTTGTCGACTGATCAAGGTCTACCGGATGACTTTGTCCGCTGCCTTTTAGTCGACCGGGATGAAAACCTCTGGATCGGGACAGATACAGGGGGTCTTGTCCAACTCAAAGATCCTCTGGTGAGGAATATCACCAGAGACCACGGAATTCCCGAGAGTGCTGTTTCGGCGTTGATGGAGGACCGCCAGGGATTTCTCTGGGTCGGGACCAGAAACAGCGGTCTCTGCAGGATGAAAGATGAAAGAGTCATTGAAACCTTCGATGCGAAAACAGGGATTTTCTCCAACAGAATCAGGATTCTCTTCGAGGACAGTGAAGGAAATCTCTGGGTTGGGACAGAGGATGCCGGACTCACCATCCTGAGGAACAGACAATGGGACAGGTTAAACTTAGAGAACGGGTTGAGCTCGAATCATATAACAGCCCTTTTCCAGGACAGAAATGGGATCATCTGGATCGGAACGGACAAAGGGCTGGACAGGTTCCGGGACGGAAAGATCGGCCCTTCCGCAGCCTTTACCGGTCTGGCAGGATACCGGGTGCGGGCTTTGCTGGAGACTAGCGATGGATTGCTTTTGGCCGGGACGAGTCAGGGGGTGTTTAAAGTTTCCGAAAAGGCAGTCGAAAAAATAGAACTCACCCGGAATGATTCCGAGCCGGAAATCGTCTCCCTGTATGAGGATTCGAAGGGAATCCTCTGGATAGGGACAAACGGGGACGGCCTGCTGCGCCGGGATGAAGGAGAAACGACGGCCTTCACCACCGCAGAGGGATTGAGAGACAATTATATCTATTCTTTAATGGAAGACGGACACGGGAACCTGTGGATGAGCACGAACAGGGGAGTCATGCGGATAAGCCTGAAGGCGCTGAATGATTATGGTCAGGGAAAAATTCAGTATCTTGCACCCGCTTTTTTTGATGAAGCTGAGGGCATGGCTGGTTCCCAGTGCAGCGGAGAAGGCCAGCCTACGGTCTGGAAAGACGCTTCGGGCAGGCTTTATTATCCGACCGGGAAAGGAATTGCTGTGTTCGATCCGGCAAAGATTGGCGTCCGGACAGCCCTTCCCCGGACAGTCATCGAAGCTGTGCTGTGCGACGGCAAGCCGGTCGAGAGCCATGACCTTCCTTGCTTTCCCCACAGGTCTGAAACTATAGAGTTTCATTTCACTGCTCCCGACTTTCGCGCCCCAGAAAAAATCCGCTTTAAGTACAGATTGGAAGGCTATGACGAAGAATTCGTCTATCTTCCCGCCGATGCAGAACGTGCGGCCCGTTATGTGAACCTGGCTCCGGGGGAATACCGCTTCACGGTAATGGCGGCGAGCAACGACGAAATCTGGGATGAAAACGGCGCTTTTTTTGCGTTCGAGGTTCTTCCCTCTTTTTTTCAAAAACCGGTGTTTATTTTCCTTGTTGTCCTGATCATCCTATCCGCTGCCGGAACCGTTCTGCTCATCACTCATCAGAGAAGGCAGAGAAGGCGCCGCGACAAATACAAAACAATACCGATTGATTCCAGAAGGATCGAGGATGTTATTGCCAGACTCCTTCATCTTATGGATGAAGAAAGGCTTTTTCTCGATCCTGACCTGACACTCAACAAACTCTCTCTCAGGCTAAGGGTTCATTACAACCACCTATCCCGCATCATCAACGAGCGTTTCTGCCTGAGCTACAACGACTTCATCAATAAATACCGGATCGATGAGGCCAGGAAGAGACTGGCCGCTTCCGAGGAGAAAGAGAGTACGATCCTGGATATCGCCTACAGCACAGGATTCTATTCCAAATCCGTGTTCAATGCGGCCTTTAAAAAATTCACGGGCATGACGCCGACGGAATACCGCAAGAAACACCTTTAGAATAGAAAAATCAAGGGAATAGGCAAACCTCCTTTCAGAAAAAACAGCCCATCTCATTTTTCAAAGATCCATGGTGTCAGCCGCTCTTATCCCTTTTTGGCTTTGGGCGTACGGAATTTCAATTTCGGACGACAGCTTCAGTTGAATAGAGTAAGTTAAAGCCTACATGTTCACAATGAAACTTAATAATCATTAAAGGAGAAAGAAAGAAAAATGAAAAGGACAAGAACCATCATCTCATTGTTTGTTTTTCTGAGCTTTATGGTCTCGGCGGCTCTTCTGGCTGCACCAGAGGAAAAAGTCGACAAGACGTTCGGCAAAAAGGATGAAATCCGCTTCAAGCTCGTCCTGGGTGACTGCAATCTGAAAAAGAGCAGTGACGGCCGTATTCATGTTCATCTGGTCTACTCCTACGGGCCTGAAATGTCTTTTGAGCCCCGGATGGAAGAGAGAGGCGACACGCTTTATCTCGAAGAAAAGATGCACGGAAATAATCCCAAGGGTCACTCCACGTGGACGGTTGAAGTCCCCGACGACATCGAGATAGAGTTCGGGTCTGCCACTGGAGACCTGACTGTCGAAGGTTTAAATATCGAAGTCGACGGCAGCACCGGAACCGGCGATATCGAGCTCAGCCAGGTCGAAGGGGAATACGACCTCAGTAGTGGAACCGGCCATGTCGAACTCAGTCAAGCCAAGGGGAAATTTGAACTCAGCTCCGGGACTGGAAATGTTTATGCCTCTGACTCCGAAGGCGAGTTTGAGCTCAGCTCGGGCACTGGATACGTAAAGATCAAAAATTGCAAAGGCAATTTCGATGCCAGCAGCGGCACCAACGACGTGGTCGCAGAGGGACTGACCATTGATGTGGATGGAGAATTCAGCTCTGGCACAAACGATGTGGAGGTGTCTTTTCCGGACGGAACGGATTTTGAACTCAGGATCAGTTCGGGAACCGACGATGCTATCCTGAACATGAACGGTAAACAGATTAGAGGTTATTTTGAATTCACCTGTCATGAACGCAAAGGGCGCATCGTCTGTCCGGTCAAGTTCGATATAGAAGAAGAATATGAACAGTATGACCAGACATACCTCCGGAAATCCTTCACCCAGGGAAAAGTTATACCGAAGGTCTACATCAAGACCGGAACCGGCACTGCTAGACTGAAGAAATAAACCCTTATTCTCCGTATAAAAGAGATTTTTTTGCACGAGCTTGGTAGGGGGTAACTACCGTAATGTTAATCCATTACCAAGCTTGTGCTGGGCGTCATGTGATGGGGGGACGCTTGGTATGAACAATCCGCTTCATGTGGCGGATGATCCTGTCGATAACGTTATAATCTTCCATGAAAAAGATTATCTTCATCTGGCCTCCGCATGGAGGACAGATCAATGGGTCCTATTCATAGGCCTTGGGGTTATCTCCGCTTGTTCAAATTTATGAAGACATGTGGATAGGAGGCAGCCGGTTTGTATTATTTTTTTTTGATTTTCGATGCCTTGCTTTGAGATTGGACTGAATCATATCACCAGGGGTATATCGAGCAGACATCTGTCAGCAGGCGCAGGGAACTTTTTCAGAATATAACTCGTCTCTCTTGATTGAGGGCCAGTTTATGGCCTTCACCTCTTATTTTGTGGAGGGATCACGTATGTTGAAGAACTATCTCAATATTACCTTCCGGAACATCACTAAAAACAAAGGGCATTCCTTCATCATCATCTTCGGCCTGGCCCTGAGCCTTTCACTCAGCC
>JASFPJ010000271.1:0-4975 GCA_050116035.1 Candidatus Aminicenantota bacterium
AGCTCTTTTTAGGGCTTGTTTTCATCACTTTGTTTGTCGGGCTGTTTGCCGGCAGTTATCCCTCGATGAGGATGTCCGGCTTCAGGCCGATCTCGGTCTTGAGCGGGGCTTTCACCAGGAGCTCCAAAGGCTCTTCGTTGCGGTATGTTCTTGTATTAGTCCAGTTCTCAATCACGATTATTCTTATCATCTGTACCATAGCGGTCCGGGAGCAGCTGAAATTCATTAAAAATATGGATATGGGCTACACAAAGGAGCAAGTTATCACCCTACCGGTTCGAGGGGGCTCTATCCGCCAAAGCATACAAACGATAAAGACGGAATTGCTTCAATATTCAGATATTATTGCTGTTTCAACTTCAGGCCGCCTGCCCAACAATATCGATACTTTCACATCGAGAGATTGGACCGGCCGGAATCCTAATGAGCCCATCCCCATATATTATAATACGGCGGACTATGATTTTATCGATCTGTTTGGCATGCAAATCGTTCAAGGAAGAAATTTCTCCAGGGATTTTCCTTCAGATGAAAAGGGTGTGTTCCTCGTAAATGAAGCCGCTGTTAAGGTGGCTGGATGGGAATCTGCCATTGGACGAAAACTCACTCATTGGAGAGGAGACACCGGGGAAATCGTCGGAGTCATAAAAGATTTTCATTTGCATTCTCTTCACCGTCCGATCGAGCCGCTCTATGTCTTTCTGGATATCCGTACCTTTTCCAATATCTCGATAAAAGTAAAATCAGCCAACATTCCAGCCACAATCGATTATGTAGAGGGAGTGATGAAAAAATTTTCCCCGAGTTATCCCTTTTCCTACTCCTTTTTCGATGAGGAGTTTGAACGAGCCTATTTTACGGAACAAAGAATGGGAAGAGTTTTCAGTTCTTTCGCGGTGCTGGCCATTTTTATCGCGTGCCTGGGACTTTTTGGCCTTTCCGCATTCGCAGCAGAACAGAGGACTAAGGAAATAGGAATTCGAAAGGTTCTGGGTGCATCTGACTCGAAAATTTTTCTGCTGCTTTCCAGAGAATTCATGCGGTGGGTGCTTTTAGCAAATATTATAGCCTGGCCTGTGGCTTGTGTCGTGATGAATAAGTGGCTGCAAAATTTCGCGTATCGAATACACATCGGGATTGTTATGTTCTTAATATCAGGTGGCACAGCATTATTGATTGCGTTTCTCACAGTAAGCTATCAATCCATTAAGTCGGCTCAAGCAAATCCGGTGGAATCCTTAAGATATGAGTAATCCGATTAGATTATCCCGAGCGGATGAAAATGTCGCATTTTTTATTCTGTGCGGAGGGAGTCGACGGGATTTCTAATCGCTGCCTTTACAGATTGGCAAATCCGGGTGAGCATGGCGCTCGGCCATGAAGAAAATCTTAAGGTGACGGATGATCTTGTCAGTGACTTTATGATCTTCTGAAGAAAGGCCGGAGATTGAGCGACCAAGGGCTTATACATTGGCTTATGATAGCATTGAGAAAAATGCATAAACCTGAGCTCTGGGATAAACTATGGCAAGATAATCTCAGATTGAGGTCTGGCTAAAATTCATTAAATTTTTCTGCCATTTTCGCCCGCTGAAATCCTGAATGAACAGGTCACTCCCAGAAAGGCAAGGGGTGAGGTCTGGCCTCACTCATACCGTAACGAATCGACTGGATTGGCCATGGCACATTTAACGGCCTGATAGCTGACAGCCAGGTTCGCAATCCCGAAAACCAATAAACCAGAGCCGATGAACATGAACAAATTTATTCCTGTACGATAGGCGAAATTCTGAAGCCAGAGGTTCATCACATAAAATGCGACCGGCCAGGCAAGGATGTTGGCGAGCAGCACCCACACAGAAAATTGCCTGAGGAGCATTATGACTACATTGATGACAGAGGCGCCGAGGATCTTGCGAATGCCGATTTCCTTAGTCCTCTGTTCCACCGCGTATGAAGCCAACCCGAACAAACCCAGGCATCCGATAAAAACAGCAAGAAGGGCAAAAACAGCGAGAAGCCTCCCTGTTCTTTCTTCAGTATTGTAGAGCCTTTCAAAATCATCACTCAGAAAAGTGTATTGAATAGGCTGGTCCGGAGCAAAAGCTATCCACTTGTCTCTTATAAAAGATATTGTCCGGGGAATGTTTTCCGGCCGTATGCGGACAGACATATACTGGCCCTGCTCTTTGGGCAGCGGCAAAATACCTAGAGGCCCTATCTCTGTGTGCAGCGAGTGAAAATGGAAATCTTCCAGGACGCCGATGATCGTAAATGGCTGTCGGCCGGTTGTAACTTGTTGGCCCAGCGGATTTTCCCAGGAATAGGCCGTGCAGAGCCTTTGTCTTGCGGATTCATTGATGACGATGGAGGAGGAATCAGAGGGAAATTCTCTTTGAAAATATCGCCCTGATGTCAGTTCCAGGCCGAGCGTCTCTGCAAATTCAGAATCACTTTCTAAAAGGGTCATGACGACCCCCGAGCCACTGTCTGTCCCCGTGGACCTGAACGTCTCTTCAAAAGTCTGTTTTCCGGGAAGGGAACTGGATAGAGAAACACTTAGCAGATCGGGATTCTGCAGGAGTTCCTGTTTGAATGCGTCCTGCCGATTCAGAATGTCGGCTGTTGTCCGAAGAGTCACCACATGTTCCTTATCAAAACCCACTTCTCTATCCTGGATGTATTCGAGCTGACTGGAGATGACGGCTGTCCCGATAAACAGAATAACGGAAAGAGAAAACTGAAAGACCACCAATCCGTATCTCAGCCGGGACTTTCGCTTGGCCGCTTCAAACTGGCCTTTCAGTATTCGGGCAGGGTGGAAGGCAGACAGAAAAAAAGCGGGATAAGCGCCGGCCAGAAGGCCTGAGAAAAACGCAAAGGCGATCAATCCGGGCAGTACATGCCAGTTGAGGAGTGCTGTCACCTGCAGTTGCCTTCCCAAAAGATTATTCAGAAAGGGAAGAGAGAAACGGAGGATGAAAAGGGCCAAAACCAGGGCAAACAGGCTTAAAAGGATAGATTCGACCAGAAATTGTCTGACTAGCAAGAGCCGTGAGGAGCCAAGGACTTTCCGAACTCCAATTTCATTGGCCCGGATGGACGACCTTGCCGTCGTAAGGTTCATAAAGTTAACACAGGCGATAAGCAGGATGAAGAAAGCAATGAGAGAAAAAATAGTAACGGTGACGATGTTCCCGTTGGTTTCGAGCTGGGCGCGGATGTTTTTCGAATGGAGATGAATATCCAGCAATGGCTGGAGAAACATTTCAAATTTATTCCCCTCTGATAACCAATCATCAAAGGTGTATTGCTCACCAAACAGGGGGCCTGCATACTTGTGGATTAATCCCGGGAACTTGGCTTCCAACCGGGATGGAGGAGAATCTTCCTGGAGCAGTATGTAGGTGTGGGTGGCGATCAGAAACCAGTTCGTGACCTGGCTGATTTCCTGGTTTGCAAATGAGGCCAGGAAATCAAAGCGAAAATGAGAGTTTTCAGGATTGTCAGCAGCTATACCTTTAACGAGGTATGCAACATCTCCCTCTCCGTCATTGACGATAAGGGTTTTTCCCATCGGATCTTCTCCGGGGAAATATTTATCTGCTGTTTCGAGAGTCAGTATGACTGAATGGGGCTGGGCAAGTGCAGTCCCTGGATCGCCCTTGAGGAGGGGAAAGGTAAACACTTCGAATACGGTCGGGTCGGCATAATAGAATCGTTCCTCAAAGAAACTTTGATCACGAGATTTGACTGTATGGGCAGTCAGAGTTTTGAAGATTCGAGTCGCCTGGAGTACTTCAGGACACTCGTCGACAAGGGTTTGGGCAACGGCCGGTGAGGCTGCCGCTATCTTGTTTTCACTGTCACTGTTGCCAAGGATTGTGTTCACTCGGTATATTTGAGGGGCTTTTTCATGATGCCTGTCATAGCTGAGTTCGTGCCGGATAAATATCACGATTGCCAGGACGAAAGTCATCCCTATTGCCAGGCCTGCGATGTTAATAAAAGAGTACCCCTTGTGCCTCTTCAAGTTTCGCAGTGTGATTTTTAAAAAGTTCATGAACATGACGATTCTCCAGGATATAAAATGAGCGATGATCCGGGGAAGAGACTGAACCAACTGATACCAGTACCAGACCCGGGCTGCCGCAGGCCCTTTTTCAGTATAAATATCATTGTAGATTTCATCAAAATCCCCACATAAAAAATGATTGTCTGCCCCAGACAATATCTTCTGCAGAATCCGGCGGGCCATTTTCGGTGGATTGCGGAACTCAGGCGGCATCTGAATCTCCTATTCCTTGGGTAACAGCTCTGCCAATCCCTTCCACATCACAGATTGGACTTTTTTTATATCGGCCAATGCGTTGATCCCATCTTCGGTCAGTTTATAAAATTTAACCGCTTTTCCGCCCCGCTTGGCTGACGGTTTACCGCTATAAGACTGTAGATAAACTTTTTTGGTCATCCTGTCCAGGGCCACATAAACATTTCCCACTGACCATTTCTTATCTGTGAATGTGTTGAGATGTTCTCTGATTTTGACTAAAGAAGCCTCCTCCTTAAGTCTTAAGATGGTCAGGAGAAGAAGCTCCTCTTTTCTTGTTAAATATTTCATGAATTCCCTTCTGTACTTATATTTCTTTTATATTATAAAATAAATAAAGCTGAAAATCAAAAATTTTTTTAATACAAAGGAATCTTTTTTCGCGCAGCAGATCCCTCAAGATTTTGTGTAGTATTCACTTCCTGTGTCCTTGGAGCGGCTTGTCTCACTCAGTCACATAAGCAGCTGTGAAATTATTCTTTGAGATGACGCGGCACTTTTATGAACATTTTGTCTTATATTGATGCCAGCCCGCCTTCGCTAAAATTCTCGCGGATTTTAAAATTATAAGAATTTCCTTTTTGTGCTTGTGACAAATCTTTCACAATTTTCCCGATTTCCGCCCTTTGACATCTCTTACAACCT
>JASFPJ010000272.1:0-4960 GCA_050116035.1 Candidatus Aminicenantota bacterium
GTTATAGGCTTTATATCCATCGTGGTGACGCTACGGCTGGATGTGTCCAGCAGGCCTACAAGCAATATCTTTCCGTGCTCCCACAGAAATAAACACTCAGCACTCACCACAAATAAATGGTACAGGCCTTTATGCTCAGTAATTAGGTAACGCTTTTATTGATTATACTGAGGATGAGGGTGTCATTGCGAGCGAAGCGTGGCAGTCTCTGATAAAGAATGTCATTACGAGGAGCGAAGCGACGTGGTAATCTCATATGGAAAATACATTTGTTTTTATGAGATTGCCACGCTTCGCTCGCAATGACACTTTTACCTTCACTGTCATTACTAAAAGAGTTACTTAATTAGTGAGCATAAATAACAGGACAGGTTTTGATTAGGGAGATTTTATCCCAATAGCGGCTTGAACTGACTGTAGACTCCTCCGCTAGAAGAAGAGAGTTCTGATTCTTGAATTTTAATTTAGCTTGAGATTACTGGTCGATTTTTTGAATCCAGATAAAATCAATCCCGATTTCAGGTTTTTCCAAATCCGGGTTGGCTCCTTCGAATTTCAGAGTCAATCTATGCCACCCAGGTCCAAGTTCCAAGGGCGGCAGAGTGAAATTTCGAAGAAGAGTGCGGAAGGGTCGGTAGAGGTCAACAATTTCCTGCTGATTGGTCAAAAGTACTGGTTTATTATCCACCAGTACGGATAATTTACCTGAATCTGGTGTCAGGGCCGCGGCAAAATGGATCCGCTTTCTCCCGTTCTCATTGATCCTGAATGTAAAGGATTGTCTCTCTCCGATTTCCCGGGGATTCCAGACAATCAGTTTTCCGCCTGCCCATAATCTTCCTCGTTCATACCCGGTTCTCAGCCAGCTTTGGACGATTTCCTCCGCATCATAAAAAACAGAATTCCGAGCCCCCATTCTGGCTGCTGGCTTCCAGTTTTCTGGGAGCTCGAGGTGGCGGACGTCTTCGGGCATGATTGCCAGATGATCGTCTGTCAAGCCAGGACGCGCGTAGTGATAGCCGATTCGGGAATAGGAAAGTTCCGGAGTGCGTTCATGGCTTTTCAACTCCATGAAGAAACGGATAGTTTTTTGGAAGGGCAGTGGATCCAGAATATGCCAGCGGAAATTGGTCACAAACCCCCGGTTGCCTGGCCCGTCGTTTCGCGGCTGTCCGCAGTAGGGAAAGGCAAATATATCCGGAGAGGACCATGAGTAGTTGTAGTAATCTTCAGAACCCGTGCCAAAAGTAGAAGGGGCTGTATCGTCGTCTATGAAGATCTTTTCATCTCCTTCTCCCCACCAGCTTCCGTAGGGAGTGGGCACATTATTAGGGTTAAGAAGATAGGAAGTTGTTCCGACATAAAGCCCTTGTCCATGGGCAATCAGAAAGGGAAGGTCCTGGACCGCTTCGTTTGAGGCAATCAGGCTGTGGTTGGCACGCCATCGGGCTCGGAAATGCATGGAACGATTTTCATCCCAGATGTAATCCATGAGCAAAGCTGAACCTTCAACACGGACTGGCTGATCTCCGAAGTTTTCAATCCTAATCTTGCATGATTCTTTGAACGGCATGACATACCGGCAAATCATTGTGCCATCAGGTTGGACGGTGAACGGCAGAGACTGATAGGGATTGATGCCAGGAGCGGCTCCGAAAAAGTCGCCGATGGGGGCCTGGACCTGTCCCCAGGGATGGTCGTCAAAGAGAATATGGAGCACTGTCTGCCGGAGAGCCTTGTCCATATCTCTTGCTCTGACTTTAATGGTGAATGTTTCCATGGCTCTGGGACCTTTAAGAGATAGAATTTCGAGCTGCATAGAAGGATTCAAGGTGAAGCGGAAAGGGATTGCCGATTCTTTCGAATGAAGTTCCAGATGTACGTCGGGATCAGAAAGGCCTGTCATGACTCGCTCGATCACATCATTATATGTAATCAGGTCTCCCAGGGAAAAAGAGATGACCTTTGTTCCTCGCTCGTACAAACGTACCCCCACTTGATAGAAATGGATAGTCTGCAGGTCTCCGATCCAGACCAGTCGCATTCTCTTCGCAAAAGGAATGGGCGCATATGTAGCATCGCGCTGGTAGATAGTTTTTTCAATGAGGTCTCCATTCAGATTTTTGGCTTGAGCGAAACTGTCATAGAGACGGTGGAAAAAATCAATCGCGGGGCCTTCAAACAGCGGGGAGGAGTTCCCGTCGATAAAAAGCTGTATGGTTCCTGAAATAGCGGCGCTCCATAGACGCACGATTGCGCCAGGTCCCTTGACATCTGCAATCAGGTATTCTCCGATTCCCTCTTCATCCGGTTCCTTGAGGACTTCTTCAAAGTTAGGAATGGGTTCTTTACCGAATCCATCTGAATTAGCAAACCAGTCTGGACCTCCTGGGAGGTTGCTGCGGCGGTCAAATGAGGAGTACTGCACTGTTCGATAAGATGGAGAGGGGAAATAGGTTAAATTGATCATATCGATCATCTCTTCGAAAAGGGTTCCTGTGGTTATTGTTTTGTGACTCGGAGTGCCCGTCCCGCAGGAGATTGAGAAGAGAAGAAATAGAATAAAAGAGACAAGAAGACATTTCTTTTGCATTGGAATCCTCCGGATAATCAGGGAATAAATATTCATCTTTGCCCATTGAACATTTATCAATCGGAAAGCTTTTCCTAATTTATCTTTTTTTGAATTTTTTCGCAACGAGTCTGATATTGCAGCGAAAAGAAGGGATTGTGCCACAGAGTGCGTCAGGACACATATTTGTAAAATGTTAAGCGACTTCCTGTTTACGCCGGAGGCTGATATGATTTTATGTTGACTGGATTGGTGAAAAGAGTTAAATTTTATAGCCATTCGGGAAGAAAAAATCATTTAGAGAAAATATCTCTTGAGAGGAGGGTTCAACATGAGAAAAAGAATTATCAGGGCTTTTTGTTTGTTGATTATCCTGTCTTTTCTGTTTGCGCCCCTTTCAGCCAAAAAGAAAACCCCAGAGGCCTTATTGAGGGGGCTTGATAAATTCATCACAGAAAGGATGGAGGAGTGGAAGGTGCCCGGACTGGGGATTTCTGTAATCCAGGATGGCAGGCTCGTTTATTCCCAGGGATTTGGCTTCCGGGACGTCGCAAAAAGCTTACCGGTCACTCCACAGACGCTCTTCGCCATAGGATCCTGCACAAAGGCGTTTACGGCTGTAACGATGGGGATCCTGGTGGATGAGGGCCAGTTGGAATGGGCCAGGCCCTTAAAAGAATATCTTCCCACGTTTAAGCTCAAAGATAAGTTCGCCACAGAGAGGATGACTCCTCGTGACCTGGTTTGCCATCGGTCCGGGCTGCCGCGGCATGATGCGATGTGGTACAACTCCTCTGCCTCCAGAAAAGAACTCTTCGACCGTCTGCAGTATCTGGAGCCGAGCGAAGATTTCCGGACTGTCTACCAGTACCAGAACCTGATGTTCATGACCGCTGGCTACCTGGTTGGACAGATTGCGGGAACGAGCTGGGAGAGATTTGTCCGGAACCGGATTTTTATGCCTTTGGGTATGACCAACAGCAATTTCTCAGTCAATGACTCCCAGAAATCTCCGGATTTTGCTCTTCCTTACATGGAGAAGGATGACAAGATTATCAAAATTCCGTTCCGGAACATCGACACTGTCGGTCCCGCAGGCTCGATCAACTCCAATGTCACAGACATGGCGAACTGGATTCTGCTCAACCTTAACAAGGGGAAAATTGGCGACCAACAGGTCGTCTCTGAGTCAAGCCTAAAGGAGATCCATTCTCCCCAGATGATCAGTTCCAAATCTTATAGATATGAAGAGTCGTTCTACTCGATGTACAGTATGGGCTGGGTGATTACATCTTATCGAGGTCATCTCAAACTGGTTCATGGAGGAGGCATCGATGGATTCACAGCTCAAGTTGTTCTTCTGCCTCGAGATAATATCGGGATGGTCATCCTCACCAATAGGAGTGGCTCTGTTCTCCCGCCAATCATTTCCAATAATGTGGCTGACCGTTTGCTCGGGCTCGACCAGATTGATTGGAACAGCCGGATCAAGAAACAGGTAGAGGAAGGAGAAAAAGAGGCCGAAAAAGCAAAAAAAGAGAAGGACAAAGACCGTAAGCTGAACACCAAGCCATCTCATCCCCTAGAGGATTACGCGGGAGACTATGAGCATCCAGGTTATGGTGTGATGTCTATTGTGAAAAAAGACGACCAGATGACCGCCGAGTACAACTCTATTCCCTTCACCGCCCGTCACTACCATTATGATGTATTCGAGATCAATAATGAGATGATGGATGAAGCCCTCAAAGTCTCCTTTTTTACTGATCTCAAAGGCAATATCAGAAGTCTTTCCGTCCAGCTGGAAGAGGCTGTTGAGCCGGTCGTTTTCACTAAGATGCCCGAAAAGGCCATGATGGAAAAAAGCTTCCTCGAAAAATTCACAGGAGAGTATATGATCGGGCAAGTCAAATCGACTGTTTTTCTAAAAGGGGAGAAGACTCTCTTTATCTTTGTGCCCGGCCAGCCAGAGTATGAACTGGCGCCCTATAAAGGCACGACATTCAATTTCAAGGTGCTCCCCGGTTTCAGTATTGAATTCATAATGGATGAATCTGGTAAGGTCACTGAGGCCAAAGTCACTCAACCTAACGGAGTATTCACAGCCAAGAAGATTAAATAACGAATTATGGGGACGTTCCCCAAGGTGCCACCTTAGCTCATAAATCCGAATATTTTTAGATTTTGTGAATAAAATAATTGCGTTTTAATGAACTTATCGGTCTAAGGTGTCCCCTTGGGGAACATCCCCAAATTTCACTCCAATTTAGATTTCTTTTAAAGAATTTATTCAGGTAGAATATTATTTAGACGCTTTTTGAGTCAAGATTGAAAAATGGATAAGGATACAAAAGGAATCAACATCATCCTGATGGGATTCGGTAACGT
>JASFPJ010000273.1:0-4930 GCA_050116035.1 Candidatus Aminicenantota bacterium
ATTCTTGATACCGAGGCAGGTTTATTATCTCGGAAAATGGATTCGTCACTCAGGGTGGTATCCTGACAGAAAGCTGCGCCTCTTCCGAAAGGAAAGTGCGCGATGGGAAGGGGAGTATGTTCATGAGAGTTTATTGATCGATGGGAAAATCCAGAAACTGAGCGGTTCGATCCATCATTTCACTTACCGAAACATCTCAGAACACCTGGATAGGATCAACAAATTTTCCGAACTCGGTGCCAAGAAACTATATGCAAGAGGGAAAAGATGCGGGTGGCATCACCTGGTTTTCATGCCGTTTTTCAGGTTTGTGAAATCTTATTTCTGGAGAGCTGGATTTTTAGACGGGTATCCGGGTTTTATTGTTTCCGTTCTCAATGGCTATTCGATCTTTCTTCGGTACACAAAGCTGAGAGAGATATGGAAAAAAGGAGAGAGAATTGAGCCTTTTCCATATTGATGCGGGAAAGGAATGGAGAGGTGGACAGAGGCAGTCTTTTTTCCTCGCTAAGGCGTTAAAAAAAAGAGGGATTCCGTTTATTCTGGCTGTCCAACCTGAGAGCCCCCTTCATCAAAAAGCGTTAGAAGAGGAGCTGCCCGTTCTCCCCATTAAAATCAAGAGCGAATTCGATCTGTTGGCTGCACTTCGGCTGGCCAGAGCCATGAGACGGCAGAATTGCCTCCTGGCCCATTTCCACGACGCTCATTCTGTATCCATTGGATCTATGGCTGCTTCTCTGGCCAAAGTCCCGTATCGAGTCATCAGCAGACGCGTCGCTTTTCCTCTCAAAAAAAATTATTTATCGCGGCAGAAGTACAAAAAGAAAGTGGATGTGATCATCGCCATTTCCGAAGAGGTCAAGGAGGTTCTGATTGATGGAGGGATCGATCCGAAGCGCATTGTCGTTATTCCTTCTGGGATTGATTTTTCTCCCTATGACAAAGCTTTGTCCAGTGATTATCTTCGACGTGAGCTCTCTTTTGCTCCTGATGATTTTCTGGTTGGGATAGTGGCGCATCTTTCTGACAATAAAGGCCACCAGTATTTAATCAAAGCGACGGAAATCCTCAAAGAGCACACAGACAAGATAAAGGTCATTATCGTCGGTGGTGGTCCCCTGTACATGGAATTGAGTAAACAGGCAGAGGAATCCGGTGTTAAGGATATTGTCTTTTTCTTGGGTTTTCGGGAAGATGTGCCTCAGATTCTGTCTTCTCTGGATCTGTTTGTTCTTTCCTCTTTTTTAGAGGGAATGGGAAGCAGCATCCTTGACGCAATGGCCTGCCGTCTTCCCGTGGTCGCCACAAAGGTCGGAGGAATCCCCGAGGTCGTGCGGCATAGAGAGACCGGCCTATTGGTCCATCCTCGAAGCCCCTCGGCTCTGGCTAAAGCCATTCTGAGACTTTATGACAACAGGGAGCTGGCTTCTCGCCTTGGACAAAAAGGGTACGAAGTCGTTCATCAAAAATTTTCCGCAGAGGCCATGGCAGATAAAATAATCCTCCTGTATCAAGATCTTGGTTTGAAGAAGTGGATCAAACTTCACGAGCAGACGTGATTTAATAGAAAAAGTGTTTCAACGGCAAAACTGATTTTTTGCTTTGGAGCGTACAGTCCGAGACATGCCGCAAAAAAAGAGGAACAAAATGGGGAACATTGAAAGAGTGGAACTTCTCCTTCTGAGACTTCCCTATGTTCATTTCTTTGAGACAAGTTTCGGTCGGGAAGAAGAGCGAGAATTCATCCTCGTTAAGGTTCACAGTGAAGGACTCTGTGGCTACGGGGAAGTCGTGGCAGATAGAAGCCCGCTCTACAGCTACGAGACGACTTCAACGGCATGGAGCGTGCTGAGAGACTTTCTGATTCCACTCGTTTTTGAGCATTCTATCTCCAACCCTCAAGTATTCCATGAAGAGGCGAAAAAATATCGGGGGCATCCCATGGCTAAAGCGGGGCTGGAACTCGCTCTGTGGGATATTCAGGGGAAAAGAGAAGAGAAACCTCTCTGGAAGATTTATGGAGGAGTCAAGAAGGAGATCCCTTCGGGTGTGAGTATTGGCATTCAAGACTCTGTCTCAGAGCTTTTGGGTAGGATCCAATCTTTTCTTGAAGAGGGCTATCAGCGGATCAAGATTAAAATAAAGCCCGGCTGGGATGGTGAAGTCTTAAAGGAAATACGGAAGACATTCCCTGAGTTGGCTCTTCAGGCAGATGCCAACGGGGCTTATTCTCTCAATGATATGGAAACTTTAAAAGGGCTCGATGAATTTAAACTTCTCATGCTCGAGCAGCCCTTTCCACCCTATGATCTATGGGATCACAGCCGTCTCCAGAAAGAGTTGGAAACTCCTCTTTGCCTGGATGAAAGCATCCTTTCGTCTGACACAGCCAGGAAGGCGTATGAAATGGGAAGCTGCCGGATCATCAACATAAAAGTGGGAAGAGTCGGAGGCATCGTGGAATCCCGCAAGATTCATGATTTCTGCCAGGAGAAAAATATTCCAGTCTGGTGTGGGGGGATGCTGGAATCGGGAATCGGACGTGCCCATAACATCCATTTGGCCACTCTCCCCAACTTCCGGTTCCCCAACGACCTCTCGGCGAGTCAAAGATACTATGAGGAAGATTTGATTGAGCCCCAAATAGAAGTGAGTCAAGAAGGGACCATACGAGTCCCTGAATCGCCGGGGATCGGTGTTTCTCCCCAGGAGGACAGAATCGAGAGGACCACCTTGAAGCGGGAAGTGTTTAAAGCCAGCTAACAAAAGATGAAAGCGGGGGATTTCTGATAGACTCGCCCAGAAGATAGAGAATCCGGATTCGGTCTGTTTGAATTTATATTGAATCTATCGAGTTTATATATTATAATATTACAATAATCTTATAATTCATCTGTGGATGCCCTTTCAGAAGGGAACAGCTGTTGGATAAGGAGACAGGGAATGGCAAAGATAGGTAAGAAAGATAAAAAATGGATTCAAGAGAAATTCGGTGACCGGGCCAATTTCAACCGCACAGAAAGAATCCTCTACAGTCATGATATTGCTGCTGTGCCAAGCCTTTTCAAACTTCTTGTCGGGAATACAGTCCCGAATGTCGTCATCCAGCCCCAGAATGAGCAAGAACTGGTAGAGCTGGTTCGCTGGGCGGAGGAAAGGAAGATTCCTCTTGTCCCGAGAGGAAAGGGCTCTTCCGGCTATGGAGGAATCATCCCTGCGCGGAAAGGCATCGTGGTGGACTTCTACTGGATGAAAGATGTTGTCTCCATGGATGTGGAAAAAGAGACTGTCACGGTTGAGCCGGGAATCACATGGGAGCAGTTGGACCGGGCGCTCAATCCAAAGGGGCTGGTGATTCGTCTTTATCCGACAAGCTATCCCTCCTCATCGGCAGGAGGCTGGCTGGCTCAGGGTGGAGCAGGCATCGGCTCGTACGAGTATGGATGGTTTATGGATAATGTCATCAGCGCCCGCGTTGTTCATCCTGGTGGCGAGGTGAAGGAGTATTCCGGAAAGGATCTGGAAGTTATATCCGATGCTGAGGGGACGACAGGTCTGATCAGTCAGATAACGTTGAGAGTTCAAAAGTTGACGGATATCGGAGTGACAGCTATTGCCTGTCCGGATGCCCATAAGCTTTCCCGGATTTTCCAGGATTTCATCGACCAAGAGCTTCCTATATGGTCAGTGGTTTTCATAAATCCACGCATGGCTGAGATGAAGAATCGGGCCCCTGTGATGACCCATCATGGTCATCCGGCTGAGCACAAGGTTATTCTTCCGGCATCCTACATCGCCGTGCTTGCTTTTCGAGAGAGCGACCGGGAGGCAGTTGCTCCCAAGCTCGAAACGATTGTGAAAAAGTGCGAAGGAGAAATCCTCAGCCAGGAGATTGCGGATCACGAATGGGAGAATCGATTCAAGTTGATGGTAGTGAAACGTCTTGGGCCGTCTTTGGTTCCAGCTGAAGTGGTCATTCCCCTGGACAAGCTGGGAGACGTGATGGATGAGATCGAAGACAAGGTGAATCAGCCAGTAGTCAAAGAAGGAGTCATCATCAAAGAAGGAAAAAACGGGAAGCCTGAAGTTGTGATTCTCGGCTTTATCCCCAGCGACCAGAGAAGGTTTTCCTACAATTTCGTCTTCGGCCTGGTCCTGACCATCATGAAGATCGCCAAAAAACACGGTGGTAGGCCGTATTCGACCGGATTGTATTTCACAAAAAAGATCGACAGCATTCTGGGAAAAGAGAGAGCCGGGCGGCTCAAGGCCTTCAAGAAACAGGTCGATCCCCGCAAGATCCTGAATCCGAAAAAGGTAATGGGAAGCAACCTCGTCAGCAAAGCTCTTGGAATTTTTAGTCTATTTGAGCCATTGGTCAGGCCTTTTGGCAATTCTGTAGCCACGAAGGTTGGAGAGCGAATAGAGAGGCCTGTCCGGGGAATTCCTCCTGATGTGGCCTGGTATGCCTATTCCTGCTCCCAGTGCGGCTATTGCCTGGATGAGTGCGATCAATTTTTCGGCCGCGGCTGGGAGAGCCAGTCTCCACGGGGAAAGTGGTACTGGCTGCGTGAGTATATGGAGGGCCGAGCGAAGTGGGATCAATTCATGGTGGATACCATGCTCGTCTGCACCACGTGTGAATTCTGCAATCTGCGCTGCTCTGCAGCACTACCCATCGAGTCGTCATGGATGAAACTTCGGGGAAAATTAATTCATGAGGACAATAAGATGACTTTTCCTCCTTTTGAAATGATGGCTGCGGCTTTAGAGTCTGAAGGGAATATCTGGGCTGGCTACAGAAAGGACCGAACGGCCTGGTTCCCGAAAGAGCTGTGGAAGAAACACGGTCCTGGGATTAAAAGCCAGAATGTCTATTTTGCTGGCTGTACAGCTTCCTATGTCGAACATGATATAGGGGCCGCCTCCA
>JASFPJ010000274.1:0-4841 GCA_050116035.1 Candidatus Aminicenantota bacterium
ATGCCCGCCGCCGCCTTTCCAGGTGAAGAGGGGACAGGCCAGAGGGTTCTAATATTCATTCTGTTTATACTCTAACTTCTTAAGCAATCTTATCCAATTGTCATTGCGAGGAGCATAGCGACGTGGCAATCTCGTAAAATAAAAATGCATCTTTCTTAGGAGATTGCCACACTTCGTTCGCAATGACAGTTCTATCTTTGGAACCGTTAATAAGAATGTTACTTAATTAGTGAGCATAAACAATTGTCTTAATTTATCTGATTTGCAACGATTTTAAATTTTCCTTAGTATTATTATTTTAAAGCTGTAAAAAGGAGGAATTTCGCATGAAAAAACGACTGCAAGTCAATATTTACTTCATTTGTTTAATGTTAGTCTTTTCAGCCGCTCTAAATGCGCAAAAAGTCGAAACTGTAGACGGTGTTCGGGTAATCCATAATGATAAAACGGGAAAATGGGGGAAGACTCCTCAAGTCTCCCTTGAATTCATCAGAAATCTTGGGGAGCTGGAGACCGAAGATGAGAATCTGGCTTTTCATATTCCTTCGGATATAGCCAAAGACGACCAGGGTAATATTTATATTCTGGATGCCGGCAACCACCGAATTCAGAAATTTGATCCCGAAGGAAATTATATCGAGTCCATCGGGAACAGGGGACAGGGACCGGGTGAATTCTATTTGCCTTTGTCCCTCGATATTGATTCCAGAGGATATCTGTATGTATCGGACCCTCAGAATCAGAGAGTCCAGATTTTAAAACCGGACGGCACAGATTATAAAACCCTATCCTTTCACGAAACACCAGCCGGAACCATCAGGCTCTTGACATCGGGTGATATGGTCATGGGAAAGGGCGGAATCGTATTCGCTTTTGGCCCGGGTGGAGGTTCGAAGAAACCAGAAAAGCTCATGAAAATATTGGACTCTGGAGGAAACATCCTGAATCAATTCGGAAACCCAGTCATATATGAAGATTCGTTTGTCAACCGCACAGGTAACAATTTTCAATTTGCCGTCGATAAAGATGACAATGTCTATGTCACATTCGAATACCAGAATCGTATAGAGAAATTCTCTCCTCAAGGGGAATTGCTCTGGAAAGCAGATAGGAAACTCGACTACAACACAGATATATCCAAGGCCAAAGCTCAAGTCAAAAGGAGCGGAGGGAACGTCCAAGTCCAAGCACCGCAGATGAACAGGTGTTCCATGGGAGTCGCTGTGGATGATAAGGGCAGAGTCTGGGTTGTCACTTTCATGAGGCAGTTGAAAGAAGAAGAGCAAGTGGACAGCAGAATCGGCGTGATGATGATGAACGGACAGCGCAGCGTGTCCCTGTCCTATGAAGGAGCCACTGAGAACAGAGAAACCGACTCGTTCCAACTGGAGATCTATGACCAGGATGGGATTTTGCTAGGAACCATTCCCCTGACTCATTTCGTGGATGATATCCGGATAATCGGAGACCGGCTTTTTCTGGTGGATAAAGCGCGGGGAGCCCAGTACTACGAGTACAAGATTATTGAAAACTAAATCACAGGCAATAGATTTTCTCCTTTTTTAGTTCACTTTTTCTTGTTCCTGTCTCAATGTGAATGTACACATGTCATTGCGAATGACCGAAGGGAATGTGGCAATCTCGTTGTGAAAAATGTATTTCTTCTTATGAGATTGCCACGCTTCGCTCGCAATGACATAGGGATGAGATTGCCACACTTCGCTCGCAATGACATAGGGATGAGATTGCCACACTTCGCTCGCAATGACACAGAGATGAGATTTACACGCTCCGTTTGCAATAGCAAAAGGGATTCATCATTTAATAATAAGGGGCAATCAGCAGGAAATAAGCTAGGATTCTTCTATCTCTGTCGAGCTTTCCGGATTAAATCATCAAGCTTCTTTTTATCCTGTGCAGACAATCGATTATAGTGCACTTCTTTGTATCTTTGAAAATATTCCAGAGCTTTTCTGTTGTTCCCTTTGGCGAGATAGGATAAGCCCAGGTTGTAAAGAGGGTAGGCAAAATAAGGCTTAAGCTCCACAGCTTTTTCCCAGCAGAAAATCGCGGCATCTAAATCTCCGGCCTGGCCGTAAGCGCTTCCCAATCCGTTATACGCGGAGGCATAAGTCGGGTCGAGTTCAATGGCTTTTTTGAAATACTGGAGGGCATTCTGGTGATCATTTGCGCTTTTTGACTGGCTCAAACGGGAAAGATAAAGAGAGCCGAGATTATTGAAAACAATCGGGTAGTTACTGTCCAGGGAAAGAGCTTTCTGGTAAGCTTCCAGCGCATTCTGGAAATCCCCTTGGCTCCAATAAGCCACACCCATATAATTCCATAGTTCCGGGTCGTAATCGATTAATGACAATCCCTGACCGAGAATTTCAATGGCCGCGTCATACTGGCCCACCTCGACGAGAAAAATGCCGTATGTGCTGATGATTTTATAGCTCGACGGATTATTCTCCAACCCTTGTCTGAGGACATTGACTGCTTCTTTCAGTCTTCCTTGTTCTTTATAAAGGGAAGCAAGGTAAGAATAGGCATGGTCAAAATCCTTCCTCTCTTCGATAATTTCTTCAAGCAATTGAACTCCCTCGTCAATCCGGCCGCTGTGGTAGGCCCCCATGGCCCTTGTCAGTTTATC
Organism: Candidatus Aminicenantota bacterium; assembly: GCA_050116035.1. Lineage (GTDB taxonomy): Bacteria > Acidobacteriota > Aminicenantia > Aminicenantales > Aminicenantaceae > SOIA01. The sequence goes on from JASFPJ010000274.1 coordinate 2,654, forward strand.
CTGAAAGGGGAGGAGCGTTTTTAAATCGTCTCGAGGAGTGTATTTTTTCTTCCGTGTTGTCTGGGGGCTGGAAACGTAGCCAAGGCTTCTCAATTTTTGGAGAGCTTCCCTGTCGATTTCTCGTTTACTCGATGTTCCAGTTTCAATAGATTGTTCCGCCACGAGTTTTTCCAGTTTGGAGATGTATCTGTTCAAATTTTCTTCAGGGGCCAGGTTTTCTAATTCACCAAAATCTTTGGCTAAATCATAGAATTCCGGAATGGGCGAATCGATGTATTTGTGGTCACCTTCGATAAAGCCACGGAGAGGCGCCCAACCTCTGCTGTAATGGGGATACAGGGACTCAAAATAGATGGCCCTTCTGGGTAATCTCCTCCCTCTTAAGGCAGGAAGTAGGGAGACTCCTTGGAGGAAAGAAGGTTTTTCTATTCCAAGAATATCGCAAACCGTGGGAAAAATATCGATATGACAAACTTCCTGAACGACTGTTGATGGTTTTGCTCCAGGAGAAGAGATGATTAGGGGAACCCAGATGGACGAGTTATAGGCAAAATAGCCATGAGTTGATTCCCCATGTTCTCCGAGAGATTCGCCATGGTCTCCTGTGAAGATGATTGTGGTCTCATCATTCAGATTGTTCTTTTCCAGGTAATCGAGTAACTTTCCTAAGGCAAAATCCACATACGCCACCTCACCATCGTAGGGATGAGTGTATTGAGACTTGAAGGGTTCGGGCGGGTCGTACCGCTGATGCGGGTCAAAACAGTGTATCCAGAGAAACCAGGGATTTCTCTGGTCTTTCAGCCAGTCCACGGCTCTATCCACAACGACCTCAGCTTTTCTCTCCACATAAGTGAACTCCTGAGAGCTCTGGCCGCCATAATTGTCATCGTAGACATCGAAACCCTGGGTTAGACCGAACCTTGAATCCAGAGGAAAGGCTCCGACAAATGCTCCAGTGGAATAACCGTTGCTTTTCAAAAGCTCGGCTAAAGTTAAAAATTCATCGATCACAATAAAATTGGAGTTGTCATGCACTCCATGATACAGAGGAGTCGTTCCGAGAAGAATATTCGTGTGAGAGGGTAAAGTTGTGGGTGTATGGGCAAAAGCTTTGGAAAACAAAACTCCTGTCTCAGCCAGGCTGTCTATGGAGGGAGTTTTAACATGGGCATCGCTGTAACAACTCAGCCTATCCGGACGCAGAGTGTCGATGGTGATGAGAAGGAAATTTTGTTTGTGATTCTCTGCATTTGACCTTGAGTAGAATGAAAGGAGAATAATCAGAAAAATGAGCAATGCGAACGGGAATGAGTAGAAACTATTTTTTTTCATCTTGCACTTTAAAAGTCTTAGCCGTTTAAAAACAAATCAGAATATCGCCCATTCACATTATTGAAATCTATAATAATTGAATGGACTTTCGACTTCTTGCTTGCACTCTAAAATATCTTTCTTATTTATTTTAGCATTCATGGGAATAACAAAAAAGCCCCTTCCGCCATGATGGCGGAAGGGGCTTTGAACTCGTGCTTTCTACGCAGCTTAGAACGCGAACCGGATTCCGAACCTAAAAACTCTCGGATTGAGAATTCTCAGATCCTGATCGAAGTCGGGCGAGGCAATGCTTGTTTCTTTCTTCAATGAATGAGCGGAATTGGTGAGGTTGAAGGCGTCTGCAGAAAGTATCACTCTTGAAGACTCACTGATTTCGAAGACTTTTTCCAACCTGAGATTGAGGACCCAGAAGGCAGGAAGGCGTTCATCTCCGAACTTACCTCCACCCTCTGGACTTCCATAGAGCTCATTGATTCCCAACTCCACCATATCCACAAGGACATAGGTCGGCTTGACATATCCATCACGGGCCTGGAACACCCCACTGAAGGTGATTCCGTACGGCAGCTGGTAGAGTCCGGATAGCTTGAACTGCCACCTGGAATTGACAAAAATTCCTTCGACTCCTGAACCTGAACTTTCAAACGCGGCGACTCCGCCGTCGAAATATTCTTCGTTGTTGAGGCCCATATTCACACTCGACCCGAAGACATCGGTAATCCTTCCTACGTATTCTCCCTTGTAGAACCTTTTCCAATCAGAAAAGGTGAACGAGCCGCTCATCATCCACTTGTTCGATAGTCTTTTTGTCCAGACGAGCTGAGCACCAAGGTAGCGGTCATACGCTTCT
>JASFPJ010000275.1:0-4840 GCA_050116035.1 Candidatus Aminicenantota bacterium
CGGATAGCCTTCTTCCATACTGGACTTTAAGTCGATGATTCCGTCCACAGTCCGGAGCTTTTCCAGGAGTTCGTCGGAAACCTGTTTAATCTGGTCCAGGTTGTTGCTTGACACCACGACCTCAAGTGGAGCTTTGAATGAGAAAAGACGAGGTTTGTAGACTTTGATTTTGGTGGTGGGAAACTTTTCCAGGTCAGCTCTCACCCGGTCCATGATCCGGTCTTCCTGTTTTCCCAGGATGCCCGGTTTCAGGCGAAGGACGAATTCGGAGAGGTTTTCCCTTTCTTCTTGAAAAGATATACCTCCACGTGAACCTTTCCCGATCAGTTCGTAAATACTGTCGATTTGTTCATATTTTTTAAGCGTTTCGGATATATCTCCGATGATGGCAGCGTTCTCTTTGAGGGAGGTTCCGGGCTTAAATTCGACATTGATCAGAAATTCTCCCTGGGAAATGACCGGGATCAGCTCCTGGCCCATGAAGCGGGTCATGAAGACAGAAACGGCAAAGAGTGCGAGTACACTGACAATAATGATTTTCCGGCGTTTAAAGGTGGTGTCCTGGGTTCTTTTATAAGAAAGATAGACCTTATTATACAGATTATCCAGGGGTCTGAACAGAATTTTGAGAACTCTGGTCAGCCACTCTTTTGGGTTTTCACGACGCATGATCGAATTGAGCATCGGGACGAGTGTCAGAGAGACGACTAAAGAGGCCAGCAGGGAATAGGTCACTGTCAGGGCCATGTCCTTGAACAGTTGGCCGGCAATGCCTTCGACGAACACGATGGGGAAAAACACTGCCACAGTGGTGAATGTGGAGGCAGTCACAGCTCCAGCCACTTCGGATGTTCCTTTAAAGGCCGCGTTAAAAAGTCCCTCACCCTTTTCCCGGTAACGCTGGATAGACTCCAGCACCACTATGGAATTGTCCACCAACATCCCGATCCCGAGTGCCAGTCCTCCAAGAGAAATAATATTCAAGGAGATTTTGGAAGAATACATCAGGAAAAAGGTGATAATGACAGAAATCGGTATGGCGGCCCCGATGATCAGGGTGCTTCGAAAATTTTTCAAAAAATAGAGCAGGACCAGGACGGCCAGTATCCCGCCGATGATAGCGGTCTGTTTGACTTCATGAATGGTGTTTTTGATGAATTTGGATTGGTTGGTAATGACCTGATACTCCATGTTCCGGGGCCTCAGGATGTTCGATTGGACCATTTGCAGTCTTTCAGTGACAGCGTTGGCCACTGAGACTGTGTTTGCATCCGCGGCCCGGTAGATAGCTGCTTCGATGCATTCCCGGCCGTTGATGCGCGAGATGACTTTTCGCTCCTTAAAACCGCGGAACACCTCCGCCACGCTGCCCAAAGTGATCTGGACGTCTCCCCGTTTTTCGATGATGATGTCTTTGATCTCTTCGACGGTTTTGAATTGATTGACGGTCCGGACCAAAAACTGGCTGTCTTTTTGCTTGAGAATCCCAGCAGAGAGATTGACATTTTCCTGTCCTAGGCGGTTCGCCACGGTCGTGATGGGGATATTGAGAAGACTGAGCTTTTGCTCATTGATGTCGATGTGGATCTCGTCCTCCAGGCCACCGGATATGGAACAGGCCGCAACTCCTTCGATGCTCTCAAGTGATTGCTTAACTTCTCTCTCGGCAATGTAGCGGATATATCCCAGTTCGGCGGCGCCAGTCAGACCCAGCTTCATGATGGGTTCCTGGTTGGGGTCGTATCTGAGGATGACCGGTTTGGTGGCTCCAACAGGAAGGCGCAGAAGGTCCAGTTTTTCCCTGAGTTTCAGGGTGGCGAAATCCATGTTGGTGTGCCAGGCGAACTCGACCGTCACCTCTGAAAGCTCCGCACGGGAGACCGATGAAATGCGCATGACATTATCCACAACTCCGCAGGTCTCTTCAATGGGTTTGGAAATGATGTTCTCTATTTCTGAAGGAGCGGTGCCGGGATATTCTGTCTTGATAGTGAGAGTGGGATAGGAGATCTTAGGCAGAAGGTTCAGATTGAGTTTCGTGTAAGCAATGAAACCGAAAATGATCGCGGCGACGGTGAACATAGAGATGGATACCGGACGGTTGAGGGAGAATTTGACGAGTTTCATTGGATCACGTCAACTCTTTGTCCGTCTTTGAGCCCTTCGACTCCGACAACAACGATGGTTTCGCCTTCTTTCAGACCACTGACAACTTCCACGTCGTCCTCTTCAGTCAGGCCTAGAGTGATTTCACGCTGGGATACTTGATTTCGATTCATAACGAAAACATAAGTCAAATTCTGTTTATACAGGATGGCTTTTCGTGGGATGACCAGAACGTTCTCTTTCATCCCGATGACAATCCGGGCTTCCACGAACATCCCTGGCTTCAAACGGAGAGAATCGTCAAAGACCTCGACTGTGACTTTGACCGTTCCTGTTTGGACGTCGATCCGGGGATTGATTAATTTAACACTGCCTTCGAATAGTGCTCCCCTTATTACTTCGGTAGTCACTTCCGCAGACATTCCGGTCTTCAGCTTGATAGAGTCGGATGTGGGGACGAACACACGGATTAACAGGGGCTTGAAATCCTCGATAGTGTAGACCTGCTGGTTGGCGTTGACACGGTCGCCCACTTCGATTAATCGCTCGGTGATGTAGCCTTCGGAAAGAGACCGGATCTTGGTCCAGTTCAACTGGATCTGGAGATTTTTAAAGCTCTCCATGCGGTTCTGGTGGTCGAGCTGTCGCTGCTTGTACTGCGCTTCCTGAGCCTGAAAATCCTGCTCAGAAATGAGGTCGCGTTTTTTCAGCTCTTGATTGCGGACATAGTTTTGCTCGGCCTCTTCCAGGCTGAGCTTAGCCTGCTCCAGTTCGATCTTGGACTGTTCGTAGCTGATTTTTATCTCCGTATCATCCAGAAGAACCAGGATGTCGTTTTCTTGGACATAGGCGCCTTCTTCCTTCACGATTTCCTTCACATAAGCGGACAATCGGGAGAAGATCTCCACTTTCCGTTCCGGTTCGACGATGCCGTTGAGGACAAGGTAGGAGTTTAAGTTTTTCAGCTGGACCGGCTCAACATTCACCGGAACAGCATCCTCTCCACCGCTCTGAAATCGTGCCAGCATTGCCGGGATCTGATCCTTGGGGATTTTTCCGGATTTGATGGCCTCTTTTAACTGGTCTGGGATATTGAGACTATCGACATCAATATCCTCGACGTTCTGCGGTTTAGTTCCTGGTTTTTGGCCGGGGCTGTTTCGGTCACCTCTTTTCTCCGTGGGCCTATCGGTCTGTGATTTTGTCCCAGGATTTGCTTTCCTGTCAGGGCCGTTGTCCCCGGATTTTCCACAGCTCACAGCCAAAGCCAGTAACATTACTAGTATGAAGATGGATAATTTTCGCATGTTCACTCACCTATGTTGGAATCTGTCCATTTTTTCTTGCCGAACGCTTGTTGTTTCCGGAACGATCTTTCCGGCAACTCACTGAACGGCTTCGTTTCTCCAGCTGCTTATTTTAGATATAGAGAAACACACTTCAATCAATCAATAACTTTAGACGAAAAAAAAAGAAATTTCTTCCCTGATTTTTCGATAATTTCTATACAATTTATATGATATTCTATTTCGCTTTCAGGCTCAAGCGCTTAATCATCCTGTTTTTTCTGGGAGAAAGGTCAGTCAATCCGGAATATCTTGACAGTTCAGTCTCATTCCACTATTTTCTATCTGTTGGCAGGAACACTCCTGTGCAGAGCCAGTGTAGCTCAGTGGAAGAGCAGCTGATTCGTAATCAGCAGGTCGAGGGTTCGAATCCCTCTGCTGGCTCTCTTTTTTATGGGATGGGCAGCAAAAAGGTTTTAGTCAACCTTAGCCAAAATTAGGCGATTTTAGTCAAATTCTGACACACAGCTGACACACGAGGAGAGGTCTATCATTTCATGTGACATCAAATTCTCTCAATGCTATAAGTCAGAGCAATTGCTTAGGGACAAAATGAGTCCAAAAACGAGGGGAAACTTTATTCTGAAATCAAAAGAGAGTGTTTTTGTCTCCACATCAACAAAGGAGGTAAGGGATTAAAAAATTACTTTTGATTTTGCCTTTGGTCTTTTTGCTTTGTTTTACTTTTGGTTGTCAGAAAGCTGAAGAGGTGGCTGAAGAGCCTGCTGTGGATATTGCAGCTGAAACGGAGGCAATGAAAGAGGCTTTTTGGGTTTTTGCAAATGCAATAGCAAAAGATGTAGAGCTTGCGGTATCTATTCTAGCAGATGATGTGATTGGCATTAGGGGGGATAAAGAAGCTTTTGTTGAGTGGGTTAAAAACAGGCGTTCACAAGGTATATATACGAAGAATCACTCTATCCTCAAAATTGAGCTTTCTGCTTCTGGTGATATGGGATATGTTGCGTTTAGCTTTGACTATGTTCGAGAAGAGGAAGGGGAAGAAGAGGTCACGGGCGAAGGATATAACGTCATGGTTTTTATGAAACAAGCCGATGGTACTTGGAAGATAACGGCACTCTAATAATCATAAGACAAAAGAATCTTGCTGTAGAAGTTTTTTATTGTCTTAGTATGCATTGAAGGGAGGGAGCTATGAAAAAACTACTCATGATTCTACCCTTAGCTATGATTCTATGCTTTATAGTCGGCTGCCAGGACAAGGCAGCTATGGCAGAGCTTGAAGAGTTCAAAGCCCAGGCAGTGGTTGAGGAGCAGAATAAGGAGGTTGTGCTCAAATGGGTTGAAGAACAAGATAAAGGAAATATTGATGTATTTTTAGACTTGTTTGCTCCAGACTTCCTTTATTATGAACCCTCAAATAGTCC
>JASFPJ010000276.1:0-4783 GCA_050116035.1 Candidatus Aminicenantota bacterium
AGGATTTTGCTTTCCGCATCCAGCTCGGCTGGGACACCTTCACGATATCCGGTGTTGCCGCCATTCTCTGCGCCATTTTGCCTATCCTGATGCACGCTTTCCTCGCCGCCCGAACCGACCCTGTAGAAAGCTTACGTTATGAATAATTGGGGACTGTCCCCAATTTTTATTCGTATCTTAAGCAGTCCACTGGATTGGTCAAAGCGGCCCGCACAGACTTATAACCGACAGTTATCCAGGCCACGACCAGTGCCAACCCTCCGCTAATCAGAAAAATTCCAATTCCCATCTCAGTCCTGTACGCAAATCCGGCCAACCACTCTTTCATTGTCCAGTAAGCAAGAGGCCAGGCCACTGCATTCGCCACAACCACCCATTTGGTGAATTCCTTGGCCAGAAGAATTGCGATCCCGCTCACAGAAGCTCCCAGAACTTTCCGGACCCCTATTTCTTTCGTGCGCTTCTCTGCCATGAATGAAGCCAGCCCGAACAGTCCTAAACAGGAAATTACGATAGCCAGCCCAGCAAAATACCCAAAGATGTTCCTGAACCTTATTTCAGCCCTGTACATCCGGTCGAATTCCTCATTGATAAAGGTGTATTGGAAGGGATAATCACGCTCGAACCGGGACCAGACACTCCCGATCTCATCCAGAGTCGACCTCAGATTTCCGGGCACGACTTTAATTGACATGTAATCCTGGCCTTTTTCCGACAGCGTCAGGAGAAGTGGAGCGATTTTCGAATGCAGAGAAAGGAAGTGGTAATCCTTGATAACTCCGATGACAGTCCCTTTCTGTTCATGGAATTCAATCTGCTCTCCCAATGGATTCTCAAGCTCCATCTGCCGGACCGCTGTTTCATTCAGGACATAGCTTTCTTTATCGATTGAAAAATCCTTCGAAAAAAACCTTCCGTTCGCGATGGCCATGCCAAAAGTATTACAAAAATCAGTATCAACATGCGTAAAAAACAGATCGACATGCTTTGTTCCATCCCGGCTCTCCCAGGTTGTGGAGGAGAATCCGGCAAAAGGCCTGCCGGATGCGGTCGTCACCTGTGAAACGCCGGGAAGCCGCAGCAGTTCCTCTTTCATCACTCCATATTTATCCTTGAGACTCGGTGTCAAATTCATACAGACTACGTGATCCTGGTTGAATCCGAGCTCCTTCTGCTGCATGTAGTCGAGCTGCGAATAGATGATACCGGTCCCGATGATGAGTGCGATGGACAGCGAGAACTGGGCCACGACGAGTATTTTTCGGAACAGGGAATGAATGTTTTTCGTTGAGATGGACTTTTCCTTGAACGCAACCACCGGTTTGAATCCGGAGAGCAGGAGCGCCGGATAGATCCCGGAAATAAGACCGGTGATAAGCGCAATCCCGACGAAAAACATGAGAAGCGATGCGTTCGTCGAGATATCAAGTGTCATATCTTTGGCCGTTATGGTGTTGAATACGGGGAGAATAATGCTAACAAAAATCAGGGATAGTCCCAGAGCGATAAAGGCCAAGAGCATGGATTCTCCAAAGAACTGCTGGATAATATCCTTCCGGTGAGCGCCCACGACCTTCCTCATGCCGACCTCTTTGGCCCGGTCTCCAGACCGGGCTGTGGACAGGTTCATGAAGTTGACACAGGCAATGAGCAAGACAAAGATTGCGATGATGGAAAAAAGGTAGACATTCCGGATGTTTCCGTCGGCTCCATACCCCCAGATCCCAGCCGAACGCAGATGGATATCTTTGACAGGCAAAAGCTCAAAAAGAATATCGCTTTGCTCACCAATTCCTTTCTCGTAAACTTCTTGAATCTTTGATGGATCGATCGGAGCACTTTCCGGATGAATTTGGATATAGGTGTGGATGAAAAAACGTTCCCAGTTATCGAGATTCCATCCCAGGTCTTCGAGGAGCTTCACAGGCATGAGGATCGAAAACTGGAGATGTGAGTTTGGCGGCAGGTCCTTGAGCACACCGGTCACCTGGATATCAAAACGGCCGCCTAAAGACAGAACTTTACCGACCGGGTCTTCTTGGCCGAAGTACTTGCGGGCCGTTGACTCTGTCACGAGGGCGGTGTATGGGTCAGTCAAGGCGGTTTGGGAATTTCCCTGGATCAAAGGAAAGGAAAACATCTCCAAGAAAGCGGGGTCAGCAACGGATACTTCATTCTCCGGAAATTTCTTTTCTCCGACCTTGATAAGCTGATTACTCAGCTGCTCGTAGCGTGTGGCCCTGAGAATTTCTGGGAAATTTTGCTCAAGGGCCGGAGCAATTGGAGGAGAGGTGACCGAATACTTCATACTCGAGCTGATGCGGTCGTAACATGCAATTCGGTAGAGGCTGTCAAGATTGGTGTGAAACCGGTCGTAGCTCACCTCATCCTGAACCCAGAGAAGAATGAGGATGCAGGTGGCCAGACCGACAGCCAGGCCGAAAATGTTGATAAAGGAATAGCCTCTGTATTTTCTGAGATTGCGGATCGCGATTTTAAGATAATTTTTGATCATGATGACACTCCAGATGATGGAATTTTTAAGGAAGCTGGGGAGGGATTTTAGAAGCTGGAACCAGTACCAGATGCGGGCATAAGCAAGGGTTTTTTCTGCAACGAGGTCCTCGAACTCCTCACGGAGGTCGCCTGTGAGGAAAAATTCGTCGTCTGAAAGGGATAGACGTTCTATAATCCACTCAGGGATTCTCGGGGGCTTATGGAAAGGACACATTAAATTATGCCTCCTCGAATACTTTCTCTGGGATCTCTTTCCAGATAGCTTCCTGCATGAGGCGGGCTGTTTTGAGCGCCTGGTTTCCAGCGGGAGTCAGGGTGTAAAAAATCTTTCGCCGGCCGCCGCGTTTGGGTGTGGGAGAACCAACGCTTTTTTGTATGTAGCCTTTTATGGCAAGCTGATTCAGAATATTGTAGAGTGTTCCATAAGCGTAGGTTCTTCCTGTAACGGCGGCGACCTGTTTGCGGATGGTCACTCCGTAGGCATTGTCGCCAAGTCGCCAGATGGCCAGCATGATGCTTTGGTTGGCTAAGCTCAAGTCTTTCATCACTGCCTCCATTTATATGTACGATAAAACGGGACAAATGGTTACAAACTTTATAAATTTTTTTTTAATATTTCCTGCAGGCGAATTTTTTATAGGAATAGTTGAGGTTGAGCAAACGAAAGAGAGGTTGGTTGAGCAAAAAAATTAGGAATTAAATTAAGAGTGGCATCTTAACATTTGGCATTAAGGAAAAATAAAGGTCGTAATAAAGGGGTCGCATCTCAACATTCGACATTTCAATAAAGGTGACTGGCTCATTTTCTAAAAATTGGGGATTGTCCCCAATTTCCTTTTGTCATTGCGGGCGAAGCGCGGCAATCTCGTAAGATAAAGTGTCCTCTAGCTTTCTAGTTTATGAGATTGCCACGCTGCGCTCGCAATGAAACTGAGACAAGATTATCACGCTGCGCTCGCAATGACACTGAGGAATGCACAGTTCGCAATTTTGCTTGGAGATTGTTGTGCTGTGCCCGACACGACACAAAAGGGACCTGGCCAGCTAATCCAACGGCTTCAATTTTTTGATGAGCTTTATGCCTTTATTGAACTCTTTGTGCTTTGTCCTGCATTCTTCACACTGATCCAGGTGTTCTTTCACCGCGGCTTTTGTTTTTTGGCTCAATTCATCATCGTAATATTCTGTAAGGAGCGATATGACTTTTTGGCATTTCATAGGTCTTGAACCCCTTCGCATGTACAGCAATAATCGTCAGCAAAAGCCCTGCATTTAGAGTTAATGAGATTATTGCGAAAGAATTGACGGGCCCGGTGCAGCATGGTCTTTGTTTTACTGATGCTCCAGCCCAGGGTTTCAGAGATTTCTTTATAGCTGAAGTTTTGAAGGTCGCGAAGGACGAGGACCAGCCTGTATTTTTCCGGTAAATGGTACTGAAGGTTATGGATGATGCACCACTGAAGTTCGCGCTTTATGACTTTTCGCTCCGGATTTCCATCTTCTCCCGGGATCATGATTTCTTCGAGGATCAGAGAATCATGCTTTCGTTTCTGTCGATGTTTTTGCCGAAAAAGGTTAAGCGCAATTTTGCTCAACCAGGTGCGAAATCTAGCCTTGTAACGAAAAGTATGGATTTTTCGATAGGCCATGATTAAAGCCTCCTGGGTTAAATCCTCAGCCTCAGCTCTATTGCCTGTGATCTGGTACATAAAATTGAGGATGAAATTCTGCTCCTTGGAGAGAAGTTCGCTGATCGCCGTGTGGCTGCCTCGTTTTGCCTTTTCGATTAATTCGACTTCTTGCGTGCTCATCTCAAACAGTTTCCATCCTTACTATACTTAGATGACATATAAAGCGCAAAAGTTTCAAAATATTTTGGATTATTTCTGCAACTTTTTCATCCTTCCGCCTATCTAAGAAGTGAAAACAGTAAATGCATGAAGAATAAAACATGTAAAAGAGACAGAAATTTGTTTAAAGGATTCTGTTCAAGATGGATAGATTATCCTGTATACTACGCCCAATGAAAAGTTCTTACTCAGAACGAAGGCTTAATAATAAGGAGAAACAAATAATAAAGAAATTGCTATTCCAGATAGAGAAACAGGGCAAAAAAGCTCGAATCGTCTCAGTCAAGCATCTATCATCTCTCCATCAAGAAATCAACAAATGGCGCAGGAACAAGGAAATTTGTGAAGAACTGGACCGGAATTATCTGAGAGAGTTCGATTTCAACACGCAGGCCAATCTGTCTAGGCCTGAATCA
>JASFPJ010000277.1:0-4769 GCA_050116035.1 Candidatus Aminicenantota bacterium
CGGGATGCCCGGATCAATACTCTGTACGAAGGGACCTCACAGATTCAACAGCTCATCATCGGGGCCTTCGAGCTCGGCATCAAAGCGTTCACTTGAGCCATCAGTTTAAAAATAGATATCAGAGAATATCATGACGGGGAACGAAGTGACGCGGGTATTTTTTATGAATATCATTGCAAGTGAAGCGCGGCAGTCTCATCATCGTGTCATTGCGAGCGAAGCGTGGCAATCTCATATAAAAATTTCATCGTAAGGAATGAAGTGCAGCAACAAACGACTACAAATATCGTTGTGAGCGAATTGTGGCAGTCTCATCCATGTGTCATTGCGAGTGAAACGTGGCAATCTCGTAATTTATCGGATAAACAAATTTTTATGAAATAATTGAAGGAGCAGAGTATGTATAAGACACTCATTTATGAAAAAAAGGATAATATCGGCCTTTTGACCATCAACCGGCCGGATAAACTGAACGCCATTTCAAATGAATTAACGAAAGAATTGCGCAGTCTCTTGGATGAGCTGGAAAAAGATAATGACCTGAGAGCTGTCGTCATTACCGGAGCGGGGGATAAAGCTTTTGTGGCTGGCGCAGACATAAAGGAGCTTGTGGACCGGGATGCCAGGCTCGGACGACAGGTATCGAGCGAAAGACAGGAAATATTCTCCCGTATAGAGAATCTTCCTGTCCCGGTCATCGCCGCGGTCAACGGATACGCACTGGGAGGAGGCTTGGAGATAGCTCTGGCCTGTAACATCAGGATCTGTTCTGAGAAGGCTCAATTCGGAGCGCCTGAAGTCAAATTGGGGATTATTCCCGGGGATGGCGGTACCCAGAGACTCCCCCGCTTGGTTGGGTTGGGCCGCGCCATGGAGATGATCCTCACCGGTGATTTTATCGATGCCCAGGAAGCCCACAGGATTGGGCTGGTGAACGAGGTAGTTCCTCCTGAGGAGCTCATGGACAAAGCGATGGAATTGGCAAAAAAGATTGCCTCAAGGCCGCCTCTTGCAGTCCGTTATGCGAAAGAGGCCGTGAACAGAAGCCAGGAAGGGGACACAGCTTCAGGCTTCGCTCTTGAATCCTACCTTCATGCCCTGACTTGCACAACCGAGGATAAAAAGGAAGGAGTCGCCGCATTCCTGGAGAAGAGAAAAGGCAAGTTTAAAGGAAAATAGTATAGGAGTCACACTTATCTTCTTCTTCGTTCTTCAAAGCTCTTTTTATCCGAATGAATCATCCATATGGACTCATAATATTTTTAACCACATTTATTTATTCAAGTTCACACATAAAGGAGGTTTGTTATGAGAAAAACACTATTTTTATTGACCTTTTTTCTTGTCATCTGTTCCCTTCTGAATGCTCAACTGACTACAATTAGCAGAGCGACAGAGAGGATGGAGAAATTTCCCGGGTATCTCACGTTCTACTGGGAAGCGAAGACCGGAAAAATCTGGCTCGAGATTGATAAGCTCGACACAGAATTTTTATACGTCAATTCTCTTCCCGCAGGCCTTGGTTCGAATGATGTGGGACTCGACCGGAATCAAATGGGAAGGAGCAGAGTCGTCAAATTTCAAAGAATCGGCCCCAAAGTCCTTCTTATTCAACAAAACTATTCTTTCCGGGCACTCAGCGATAATCCTGACGAACGCAAGGCCGTGGAAGATGCTTTTGCCAAGTCCGTGATTTGGGGCTTCCCGGTCAAAGCCGAAGAAGGAAACCGAGTGCTGGTTGATGCCAGTTCGTTCATCCTCAGGGATGCCTACGGAGCCATCAGTAATATGAGGCGGAGGAATCAGGGGGATTACAGGTTAGATGAGACGAGATCCTCTCTGTATTTGCCGGCGACGAAAAATTTCCCCCGTAACACCGAGATTGAAGCCCTGTTGACCTTCACCAGCCGCAATCCCGGGATGTATGTCAGGGGAGTCAGCCCGGACGCGGAGTCGATCACTCTCAGGCAGCGTCACTCTTTCATCCAATTGCCGGATGATGACTATGAGCCTCGAATCTATGACCCGCGATCAAACTTTTCCGCGATGTCCTATCAGGATTATGCCACGCCAGTCGAAGAGCCAATCGTGAAAAGATTTATTGCGCGTCACAGATTGAAGAAAAAAAACCCGAATGCGAAAATAAGTGATCCTGTGGAGCCCATCGTTTATTATGTGGACCGCGGCACACCCGAGCCGATACGTTCGGCGCTCATAGAAGGCGCCAGTTGGTGGAATGAGGCTTTCGAGGCTATTGGGTACAGAAACGCGTTTCAGGCCAAGTTGCTCCCGGAAGGGGCGGACCCGATGGACGTCAGGTACAACATGATTAACTGGGTCCACCGCTCGACAAGAGGCTGGTCCTATGGCGGGGGAATCAGGGATCCGCGAACAGGGGAAATCATCAAAGGGCATGTCGCTCTGGGCTCATTGCGAGTCCGTCAGGATTTTCTGATTGCTGAAGCCCTGGTCGCTGATTATGAAGCTGGAAAAAAAGTCGCTCCTGAGATGCTGGAGATGGCCCTAGCCCGGATCAGGCAGCTGTCCTGCCATGAAGTGGGGCATACTCTTGGATTGGGACATAATTATGCCTCGAGTGTAAACGATAGAGCCTCGGTTATGGATTATCCCCATCCTTTGATCAAGATTAAAAAAGATGGCTCATTGGACTTATCCGATGCGTATGATACAGGCATCGGAGAATGGGATAAGGTGTCTATCGCCTACGGCTATCAGGATTTTCCTGATGGCGTCGATGAAGAGAAAGAATTGAAAGCCATACTGGACAACGCCTTTTCACGCGGCTTGGTTTTTCTTGCCGGCCAGGATGCTGGACCGCGCAGTGCGCACCCGTTAGCGAACACATGGGATAACGGCACGCATCCGGTGGATGAGCTGGAACGAATCATGAGAATACGCTCCATCGCTCTCGATTCTTTTTCCGAAAAAAGAATACGGGTCGGCGCGCCCCTGGCTACTCTGGAAGAACCCCTGGTCCTCGCTTATCTGTTTCACAGATACCAGGTCGAAGCGGCAGCGAGCGTGCTCGGCGGGCTCTACTATAATCATAAGCTGCGAGGGGATGTGCAGAAAAGCCAGGAGATAGTCTCAGGGCCGGAGCAGCGCCGGGCTCTGGATGTCTTACTCAAGACCATTCAGCCTGAATTTTTAGCCATTGATGAGAGTATATTGAATCTCATCCCGCCCCGCCCTCCGGGATATCGCGAGACTCGCGAGCTCTTTCCAGGCTATACAGGCCAGACGTTTGATCCATTGGGAGCCGCGGAGACGGCGGCTAGTATGACGATAGGATTGGTTCTGAGGCCGGAAAGAGCCGCACGGCTGGTCGAGTATCATTCCCGGAGAAAAGATGTTCCGGGTTTGGCTGAAGTCCTGGATAATCTCATCTCTTCGACTTTTAAGTCATCTCCGAAATCCAGCTACCTTGCGGAAATACAGAGGGTGGTCGATACTGTCCTGTTGTATCATGTGATGAGCCTGGCGGCTGATGAAGATGCCAATCCTCAGGTCCGAGCTGTGGCTCTGCTCAAGTTAGAGGAGCTGAAAAATTGGTTGAACCAGCAGGTCTACTTAAAACCGGTTAAAGATGAGAGTCAAAAAGCTCATTATTATTACGCGTTTTCACAGATCAAGCTGTTCCAGACTGACCCGAGCAAGGTGAAGCTTGCGGTTCCCTCTCGTCCTCCACAAGGAGCGCCTATCGGAATGTACGATTGAATGACGAGCAAACTCGAAGTCATAAAATTATGAATGGAAATATTGGCCAGAGAGGGAGAATTCAGGTTTATTGTCTGATACCCTAAAGCCAAGAAAGTGTTCAATTGAATAATAATAAGATTAAAAAAGGAGGAGAGTAAAATGTCTTATCAAAGGTTTTTAAAGTTGTTCAAGATTTTGCCTTTGATTTTTATTCTTTTAGGTGCAGCCGATTCTTTCGCCCAAGAATACGGAGTGGCCGCAGTCAACGACAGCCACAAGATTTTACCCGAGAAAGAGCGAGCCCAAGTGATGAACGAGTGGCTCAAATGGCGGCTGGACAACATCATCCCAGAATTGATGAGACGGGAAGGGATCGACATGTGGCTCATTATTAATCGTGAATACAATGAGGATCCCGTTTATTTGACTCTTGTTCCGGAGCCGACTATGGCAGCCAGGCGAACATCGATCCTGATTTTCTTTGACAGGGGAAAGAAACTTGGAGTCGAGAGGCTATCAGGTGGTTATTATGGTGTGGGAAACTTATATAAAGGAACATGGGTGAACAAGAAAAAGAAACAGTTTGAAAGCCTGGCTGAGGTCATCAAGAAATTGAATCCCAAAAAAATCGGGATAAACGTGTCCTCGACCTGGGCTTTTGGAGACGGCTTATCCGCCAGCCTGAAGGAGAAGCTGGAAAAAGCGCTCGGGCCCGAGCTATCTTCCCGGTTCGTCTCTGCGGAAAACCTCTGTATTGGCTGGTTAGAGACCAGAAGCCCTCAAGAACTCAGTGTGTATAGACACATCTGTGGGATTGCTCATGACATCATTGCCGAGTTTTATTCCAACAAGGTCATCACTCCGGATGTTACGACCACACAAGACGTCGTCTGGTGGATCAGACAGAAAATCACAGACTTGGGGCTTGAGACCTGGTTTCAGCCCTCGATCTCCATTCAAAGACACAAAAAGGAAGCCGCCAAATACACAGATAACAGGAGGATTATCCGGCGAGGCGACCTTCTTCACTGTGATGTGGGAATCGTGTA
>JASFPJ010000278.1:0-4757 GCA_050116035.1 Candidatus Aminicenantota bacterium
ACAGCCAGTCATAATCGATCCTGGTTCCCCAGGACGTGATGGTATCATCATTGAAGACGTTGAAGATGTCAACCATCAAACCCAGACGGTACTTCTCAGCCAGCATGAATGTCTTCTCCAGCCTCACATCCAGAATTTTCGTCATGGGATAATGATTGGACCCGCGGGGTTCTGTGAAGAAGGTGATTCTTCCTTGATTGAATCTTTGCGTTCTGAATCGTCTCGTCCAGGAATCTCCTGTAATCGCTTGAAAATAGCCCGTCAAATAAATATCAAAAGGAAGAACGTACGTTCCCTGGAGTTTGAACATGTGGGTCGGGTCGTTTGTCGAGTGGCCATCTGCGTTGATCCAGAAATTGGGGTCGTCGGTTGAACCTCCCCATCCGATATCGTCGGCGAACCCATTGTTGATCGTTCCCTTTGCTTGAGAGTAGACATAAGATGCCAGCAGCTGCCATTTGTCGGAAAACCGCTTGTTGAACAGGAATTCAAGCCCCCAGTAATTGCGATACGGCTTCTGGTCTATGTAGGGATCGCCCTGCACGATATTCTTGAGGACATACTCATGCACTCCGGGATTCGTTTGTTCATAGACCGTATAAGGCGCGCTTGTTTCAGGATCATTGACGATAACAGGAGCATAAAGCGCCGCATTGTCTATTCGGCCGATTATGTCCTTCCAGTTGCGGTAAATATAAGTCACCGAAAAAGAAGTATCCTTGAAAAGCTCCCTTTCGATGCTGGCCGTAAACTGATCCATGTAGGGATGCTTGAGATCAGGATGCAGGGAATACAGGTCTTCATGCTGGATCCTGAACATTTCTACCCAGTCACTCAGCCCTAAATCCCAGTAATAGCCCACATAGTCAGAGTAGGCAGACGCGGGATTCATCCGGTCATGATAGCTGGCGAGCATGGCTTCAGTGAACTGTCCATAGTGAGCTTTCAATACAGTGCTTCTGTCGCCTAAAAGATCATAGGTGAAACCAACTCGAGGGGCAATCCGGAAGTTGGTGTAGACGGAACCGCTCACATCCTTTATCCCTCCCCAAAAGTGGCTGAGGCGGGCTCCGATGTTGAGATTCAGACGGTCTGATACTTTCCACGAATCCTGGATAAATTCCTCTATGCGCGTGTAATTCGTGTTTGTGTCGTAACCTTCATACTGATAGGCGAGATAATTGCCAGTGTAACCGTATCCGACATAATCAACATAATAAAATGCGTTTGTACCCGTGTAGCCGAACCTGTTTCTGACTTTACCGTACTCAAATTCCACACCAAACTTGAAATCGTGGTTCCCCTTGATGAAATCTTCGGCATAATGGGTGACGCTGGCATTCGCCTGGTACCTGTCTCGGTCCGCATAGAAGAAATATCCGGCACTGTCATAGAGCATATTGTCATTCAAGTCCCAATGCGCGTTAATTCCAGTCCCTACTTCAGGATCCAGATAGTAATAACCGACGAAGAAAGCCGCTTTCATATCAAAAAATGTCTTTGGGTTGAGGATGTAAGTCAGGCTAAAGTTCCCGACATTATCGGGAGATTTCTGGTTGACTGTGGCATCCTCATGAGTCGTCGCGCCGGCTCCTCGGTTGATACCATCATAAGCATCATACTCATAGAAGGTCATGATATTAACTTTGGAAGACAATTGAGCCGTTATCTTCCCGAAGAATCTCGGCATTTTGTAGTCAACTGGTTCAGGAAAGCCCGTCACATAATTCATGCGACGAAAGTAGTGACCACCCAGGTAAAACCAGATCTTATCCCTCTGGATCGGACCGCCCAGATGGGCGCCAAATTCGTACATTTTGCGCTGTGGCGATGTGAGATCAGGAAAGTCAGCGACGTAGGCACTGTTGTTTTCTGTTCCCCATAATCCTTTCGGTTTATCTTCCATTTTGCCCTGGAAATCAGTTTCAAAGTGTCCGGAGAATTCATTTCCGCCTGATTTGGTGATCAAATTGAAAATGACTCCGGTAAAATTTCCGTATTCAGCGGCAGCTCCGACTCCCATAATCTTCGCTTCCTCAATAATATGAGGATCCATAAAAACCCATGCCGAGCCGGCTTCCGGGTCGGATACATCCACACCATCCATCTGGTAAGCGATTCCGGTATTTGCAGACGCACCATAGGCCACATTACCCGTGATTCCGGGAGCCAGATTGACAATATCCATCGCAAAATTGGTGTAGGGAATGTTCCTGAGAAGTTCATCTCCAAGAGTCACTGTGGCCGTTTCACTTGATTTTATATCGACGGTGGGCGATTCAGCGATGACCGTCACCTCTTCTTCAATGGCAGAGATTTCCATAGTGAAATCTATGGTCAATCTCACAGTGGTTGTGACCCGGACATTTGGTCGTTCGACTGTTTTGAATCCTTGAAGCTCAGCTTTAACCGTATACGTCCCGGGACGGAGAGCAGGAAACCGATACTCACCGTCTTCACCGGTAACAAATGTTCGAACACCCATTAAACTAGCGCTTGATAGAGTGACGGTCACTCCTGGAAGAGGACTATTCTCATCATCAACTGTTTTACCAACAATAGCGCCTGTTTCTCTGGACTGAGAAAAAGCGAGGGGTGAAAGTACGAGGAAGAGAGCTAAGAGTAGTACAAGAGGTTTTAGTTTCATTCTTCTCTCCTTTTCAATTATTCCTTACCTAAATTTCCCAATAACTTTTTTTTCTCCTTTCTCTGATTATCACCTCCTCCTTATCTATATTAATAATTATCTTGATTGAAATAGACGATTAATGAACAGGCGAATTTCGTGCCATTCTGTCCGTTTAAATAACCCATTCTTTATCAATAAGATACGCCACGCTTTTTCAGGAAAATGTTCCCACACTCTTCAAATTTTTGAACTCTTCAAATATTTGAATCTTTCCCTGCTGTTTTTATAACTTTTTTTTCAAGATAAATCAATCGAAAAAAAACACAAAAATTTTTTTTCATATTAAATTTATTGGTTCTTTTCCATTTTGTGTGGTAATAAGCAATTTAGATAACTTCGAAGAGCATTCAGGGATGGATGAAGCGACATCAGAAGATTTAGCCTTACCGAGTCTCTTTGGAGGGGGAACAGCTCCGCTTTCCCCCTTCCAACGCTCGCCTCGCTCCACTTACGGCTCTCTGCCTCCCCTTCTCGGACTCCATAAAACGTCCTGCGACCAAAGGGGCATACCCCCTTGGAACCCCCAAACATCGTTTCTCCGCAACGATGTTTACCTTCGAGGGAATCCGACGGAGTCGGGCCCGAGGACTGTTTGAGCACGATAGTGTACATCGGGCGGTACTTAGTATGGCTGGGAGATATCCTGGCGTGAGATTTGTTAAACACGCGGAGTTCCACAGGGCCGAGAAGGTTGACGAGGGAATGGCGTGAAAAATCTGACTGGAGCAAGGACATCCCTGAATGCTTTCTAATCATTTACCCACACAAAATGGAAGAGAATCAATTTATTTAAAATGAGTCACATTTCCGTTTGAGTGACCGCCATTCATCCCTATCCTCTCTCCCTTGTGAAGCATTTGAAACTTATCAGGGCTTGTGCTATTTTTAGATAGTGAAAAGAAAAATGAGAAAAGTTCTTCTTTTCTGCATCATTTTCTTTATAGCTCTATTCATTCATCCTGAAGAAAAGTTAACCCAAGAGCAAAAAAACTGGCTCGAGATTGTCTCCCCGATACTCACTAAAACGGAAAAGCAAGTTTTTTCTCAGCTAAAGACAAAAGAGGAAAGAGACAAATTCATCCAGCTCTTTTGGAAGAAACGCGACCCTTTACCCGATACACAGGATAATGAATTCTACAGGGATTACCTGGAAAGAGTGCGCTTTTCTGATTTGCATTTCGGGCATGGAAGCTTTAAGAAAGGCAGTCAGACTGAAAGAGGATATTTTTATCTTATTCTTGGTCCCCCTCTTGAAAGGCAAATTTACGCGACCAGTTCCGATGTCTGGCCGCTTGAACTCTGGTACTACAAGGGAGAGCAGCAGTTTGGCCTCCCCCCCTATTTTTATTTGATTTTTTACCAGCCTCAGGGAATAGGGGAATATCGTCTCTACTACCCAGGAATTGAAGGACCTGAAAAGTTGGTCATCCCCTCTTTTTCCGGAAAATCGTTGACGCGAACACTATCCTTGCAGACAATAAAAAAAATATCCGGGGAACTCGCCAATGCCTCTCTCTCTTACCTCCCGGGAGATACGACTTTCGGGCAAAGCTCCTTTTCCTCTAACACAATAATCTCATCGGCCCGTTCTCTTGCGGAAAAAAAATTCTCCGACACCTACGCTCGCAATTTTTTGTATTACAAAGACTACATTGAGACAGATTACACGCACACTTTCATTGAGAGCCACTTCAAGGTCAAAGTATTCGAGACCGATGATCAATCCTTCATTCACTGGACCATAGAACCGAAGAGGATCAACTTCGCCTCCTATGAAGGACTTTATTATTCCACTTTTCAACTCGTTGTCAGGATTGAAGACATTCAGGGAAATCTTATTCTCGAAAAGGATGAAGAGATTCTGCTTAAAATCACTCCTGAAGAGTATAAAAAACACGAACGTCAGCTTCTTGCCTTTCAGGATATCCTGCCAATCATCCCAGGGAAGTTTAAAGTCTTCTTCCTGCTTAAGAGCAAGACAGCTAAAGATTTCACTTCATTCCAGGCTGAAGTCGCTGTTCCTCCAGAAGAAGGCAATACTTCACTCAGCAACATGATTCTCTACCAC
>JASFPJ010000279.1:0-4723 GCA_050116035.1 Candidatus Aminicenantota bacterium
CCATCCCCAACGAGAGGCTGCTGCAAACAGTCAACCTGGACACCTCCATCCAGGATGCCTTCAAAATGGCGGATGACATACTCAGACAAGCCGCTCAAGGAGTCTCAGACTTGATCACTCGTCCCGGTCTGATCAACCTGGACTTTGCCGATGTCAAATCCATCATGAAGGGAATGGGCATGGCCTTCATGGGCACAGGAATGGCATCCGGAGAGAACAGAGCCATCGATGCCGCACAAAAAGCCATATCCAGCCCTCTCTTGGTTGATACCTCGATCGAAGGCGCTCAAGGAGTCCTGATCAATATCACTGGTGGCAAGGACATCACTCTCCATGAGGTCACCAAAGCCTCACAGCTCATTCACAGCAAGGCTCATCCCGAAGCCAACATTATTTTCGGCACTGTCATTAATGAAGGCCTGAAAGAAATGGTGAAAGTCACAGTCATTGCCACAGGCTTCGACCTGTCCGCACGGACCGAAGCGCAAGCCCCTGAAGACTTCCCACCTGTGAAACCAAAAACTCCCCCTCCCTTCCAGGTTCAACGGGAGACGCCCCCCTATCTCTTCGAACCCAAGGGAAACCAGACTCTCTGGGACAGACCAGCCTGGGAGAAGAAATGGGAACCGTATGAAACACCCTCTTTCATCCGGAAAAACAAGACCTCTCCCTTGAGAAAAACTCCCGATGAAATCAGCTGACCTTGCTGTTCTGAGATGTGAACAGCTTGTCACGTGCGGAGGCCAGATTCCGAAAAAAAAGGGCTCTCTGCAAGATGTGGGAGTCATGGATAACGGCTGCATCGCTTCCCGTCAAGGAAAAATTGTTTTCATCGGAGATGAAAGGGAATTCAACGAAGAAGTCCGTTTAGAAGAAAACGGCATCCTTGTCGATGGAAAAGGGATGGTCGGCCTTCCAGGATTTGTCGACTCTCACACGCACCTGCCATTTGCTGGAACCAGAGAGCAAGAATTTGTTCTCCGTCTCAAAGGGTATACCTACCAGCAGTTAGCCGAAAAAGGCATGGGGATCCAAACAACTGTCAAGGCTACGCGTGATGCTTCCAAGGAAGAGCTTGTCTCCCTCTGTCTCTCCCGCCTCGACAGGATGCTTCTCCATGGGTCCACCACTGTTGAAGGCAAGAGCGGCTACGGGTTGAACCTCGAGGATGAAATTAAGCAGCTCGAAGCGCTGCAAGAGGCCGGTAGTCTTCATCCTATCGATATCGTCTCCACGTTCATGGGCGCCCATGAGGTCCCTCAGGAATTCAAGTCTAAAAAAAGCGAGTATATCGATCTTTTGATCGACCGAATCCTTCCGAAGGTCAAAGAAAAGAACCTGGCAGAATTTTTCGATGTTTTCTGCGAAGAGGGCGTTTATTCGGTAGAAGAGACCAGAAAACTGGCCAGAGCTGCGAAAGAAGCAGGCCTTAAAGTCAAAATTCACGCCGATGAGTTTTCTCCTCTTGGAGGTGCCCAGCTTGCCGCTGAGGAAGGAGCCGGTTCAGCTGACCATCTCATCAACATTACGGATGAAGGTATCCAGAAGCTCTCCAAAAGCCAGACTGTGGCCACACTGCTTCCCGCAGTTTCCTTCTTCCTCATGCTCGAGAAAAAGGCTCCTGTCCGGAAACTCATCGAAGGAGGAGCCATCGTCGCCCTTGCAACGGATTTTAATCCCGGGAGCTCGATGACTGAATCTATGCTTTTTGTCCTTCAACTGGCAGTCTTCACCATGAAAATGTCCATCGAGGAAGCCATAAACGCAGCCACAGCCAACGCCGCTTATGCACTTTCCAAGCATGAGGACGTGGGAAGCCTGGAGCTCAATAAAAAAATGGACCTCGTTCTCTACGAAGCCCCAAACTATCCATCGATTGTCTACCACCTGGGCATCAATCCCATCAAACACGTCATTAAGAACGGCAAACTGGCGGTTAAAGACGGAAAAATCCTAAAGAGAAATTAAATGAGGACCTTCTCTATCTTTTCTGCAATCCTTTTATTACTTCTTTTTTCTTCCTTCGGAAATGCCACAGAAGAGATGGCCGAAAAAACAGGGAAAAGCTGCGCTTTCTGTCATTTAGATCCCGGAGGAGGCGGTGAACTGACTGAAGCCGGAAAAGACTACCTCAAGAAACTCGCTGTTACAGGCGATGAAGGCCAAGAAGAAGTTCGCCAAGCCGGAAGAACAAAAGCCTCAGATATCATCCGCCTCTTCGTCGGTTATCTCCATATTCTCACAGCCATATTTTGGTTTGGCACCATCCTCTATGTCCATATAATCCTCAAACCATCCTACGCCGCTCATGGGCTTCCCAAAGGAGAAGTCAGGCTGGGTCTTATCTCCATAATCATAATGGCAGTCACCGGAGTCATCCTTTCCGTGTACCGAATCACATCATTATCAATCCTCCTAAAAACTCGTTTTGGAATATTATTCATCATCAAAGTGGCGCTTTTTCTCATAATGGCTGGCACTGCGTTTTATGTTGTCCTTTTTATCGGACCGAAAATGAAAAAAAAGAAAGAAGCTAAACATCCCGAACCTAAAGGAGATATGACTGTAGACGATCTAATTCTCTTTAACGGAACCGGAGATCGAGCTGTCTACTTCGCCTACAAAGGAAAAATATACGATGCAAGCCAAAGCGAACACTGGAAGAATGGCACTCATTTCAGCAAACACAGAGCAGGAGCTGACCTAACGGATATGCTCAAACAAGCTCCCCACGGCGATGAAAAAGTTATAGCCATGTCCCAAATCGGGAAGTTGATTCCGACGCAAGGGAAGAAAAAGCGTCCTCCCCACGAAAGAATCTTCTATTTTATGGCCTATATGAACCTCGTGTTGGTCTTCCTGATCACACTCATCCTCGCTCTCTGGCGCTGGTGGTAAAAAAAGTAGCCTGTCCCCTTTTTACTTTTTATTTGAAAGGACAGTCGGGAAGGACGATACGCTGTTTTTGGTCCTGTTCGAAATAATCCAGATGAAGCAGCCACAATCCGATTCCAGCCGCGCCCTGCATCAGGTTGGTCTGCGCCAACAATAGCTCGGGACGCGTGCGGTGTTCGGCCTGTATCCATCTCAATCCGGCTTCATCACGCGTGCCTCTCTTGAGCAAATCTGAAGTCAGTCGCCGGGCAAAATTGATGTATTCCTGCTTCCTCGTTATTCGGTGCAAGTGCAGGAACAACTCAGCCACTCCGGCGGAACCACAGCACTGCCCGACATTATTCCAGAATCCCGGAGTCTGCTTTTCCGGAATCCCGCTCTGGAGTATGGCTCGCGCACATCTCTCGCTCCATTCTATCCACTCCTCATCTCCTGTCACCTGATACAACCGGTAGAACAACTGGGCGGTTCCTGTCGGGCCGTGACACCATCCCAGATAGTAGAGGTCCTTGCCGTCGGGCTCATGGTGAAATATCAGACAGACACCGTCCTCTTTATGAGCGATGGACTGAAGATACCGGGCCCCGGACAGAGCTGCATCGAGAAATTTCTTTTGCTGAGTCTCGGCATACAGGGAAGCCAGAAAGTAGGAGATGCCGGCCGTCCCGTGGGAGAAGTTAGGCATCAACCGCGGATAGCCGGGATCCATGGCCCATTTCGTTCCGCCTCCTTCTGCCTGGCCCAGCTCCATCAGTCTCTGTCCGGCTTGGACAGCCAGGTCAAGAAGGGAGGAATCTTTCCATTCCCGGGCCGCATAAATCAGGAAAAGACCGGTTCCAGCTGTGCCGCTGATGATGTCTGTCGTCGGGCTCCACTCCACGCCTTTTCCTTTTTTGAGGGCATTGTTTCTGACGTATTCAAGGCATTGTTCGACTCCCTCTCGGTATTTTTCATCTTGGGTGGCTTTGAACGTCTCTTCCAACACAAATCCTATCCCTGAGACTCCCACGTACAAACCCGTACCTTTCTCCTCTTCCAGAGTCGCGAGCAAGTAGTCCGCGCCGGCACGCGCATCAGCAAGAAAAGTCTTATTGCCCGTGGAATAATAAGCCTCAAGAAAGAACAGAACCACACCGGGAGTGCCGCTGTACAGGGAATTGTTTATGGACTTTTCATTCTCCGGGACAGCGGGCCAGGTTGTTCCTTTTCCCGTTTGAACAGCCGAAGCCCTGATCCAGCATGCGGCTTGAAGGGCTGACTCCAGATAAGGCCTTTTCTCTTTCGCTGATGCGGTTGTGATTAACACAGGAAATGCAATTAAGATAAAGAGTAAACATGTCGAAACGATAATTCTTTTTATCTTCATACAAATCCCCTTTTTTTCTTCATACTCGGCCTTCCCTTGAAAAAAAACATCCAAAAGAAAGTCTATTCAGATTTTATCAGCTCTTCAACTTTGACGGAAGCCAACTGCCCAAGACGAAGACAGGTTCTCCCAGTTCTATTTTCAGTCCTTATTTCCGAACAATGCAAGGGAGCAGTGGAGATCCACCACTGCCAATACTCCTTGACTTTCTTCTCGCATATTTCTTTTGCGGCTTCCCTTCCCCTATTCAACTTCCCTGAGTAAAGCCCGATGGCCATAATGCCTCCTGGAAGAAACCCGCAGAGGTCTCTGTGCTGCATCCCCCCGCCAAAACCACTGGCTATCCAGACGAGCTTCTTGGATTTTTTTAAGAACTTCAACGAAACCATTAAAATCGATTCCGCACAGCTGTATCCATTGTGAAAATAATTTTTCAAATCCTGAGCCAACACAGAACTCTTA
>JASFPJ010000280.1:0-4708 GCA_050116035.1 Candidatus Aminicenantota bacterium
ATTGCAAGCATAGCGTGGAAATTTTACCCTTATGTCTTTGCGAGCGAAGCGTGGCAATCTCTTAGAGAGAAATTATATTATTACAAGAAAGGAGATGTCTTTTTTATGAGATTGCCACGCTTCGCTCGCAATGACATTTCTGCCTATAATATCATTACAATAAGTGTTACTTAATTTGTGAGCATAAACACCAATCCTCTTTTCCAGGTGCTGGAACCGTTTCCCAAACGATCCTTTCAGGGAACGAACCTTCCGTCTAAAATTTCGAGTCTGTTCTCCCATTTTGTCAGCGTCAGAGGGAACATCTGACTGAAAATTTTCGTATTCCCTTTTGAAAGACACAATCTGCCGGAGGACATCATGATTAAAAACTATCTGAAAAGCGCCCTGAGAAATATCAAAAGACACAAAGGGTACGCCTTTATTAACATCGCCGGTCTCGCCATCGGGATGGCCTGCTGCATTCTGATCTTGATGTACATCACAACAGAGCTCAGTTACGACAGATACCATGAGAAAGCGGATCGAATATTCCGGTTGGGGCTGGATGCCACCATAGGAGGGAGCACAGTGGTCACTCCCATCAGCAACGTTCCTTCGGCTCCCGTCCTTGTCCATGGTTACCCGGAAGTTCTCGATGCAGTCAGGATCCGCACCGTATCCAAGAGGGCCGTGAAGTACGAAGACAGAGTATTCTATGAAAACGGCATCTTGTTTGCGGACAATTCTGTCTTTCAAGTTTTCACTTTTCCACTGATACAAGGGGATCCCCACACAGCCTTGAAGCGGGCCTACACGATTGTTCTCACCCAGGAGACAGCCGAAAGATATTTTGGCGACGAGAATCCTATGGGCAAGATTCTAAATTACAACAATCAGTACGATTTCACAGTCACAGGAGTTGTGGAGAATGTTCCACAGAATTCTCATTTTACCTTCGATATGCTCTGTTCGTATGAAACACTCTATGACCTTGACAGAGAGGCCATGGAAGAGTGGTTCAACTTCATGGATTACACATATCTGCTGCTCACGGAAGGTTTTGACTACAAAATACTCGAGAATAAATTTCCAGCCCTCGTCGAGAAATACATGGGAGGTATGCTCAAGGCTTTGGGAGGGGAGATAAATTTTTTTCTCCAACCCCTGACAAGCATCCATCTTCATTCGAATCTGGAAAATGAAATCAGGGCCAACAGCAGCATTACCTATATCTATATATTCACGGCCATCGGAATATTCATTCTGTGCATAGCCTGCATCAATTTTATGAATCTGGCCACAGCCCGGTCCGCCACACGCGCGAAAGAAGTGGGGCTGCGGAAAGTCGTCGGAGCGGCGAGGAAAGAATTGATCTGGCAATTTTTGGGAGAGAGTCTTATCTACAGCATTTTTTCTTTGGCGATTGCCATTCTGTTCGTTCGGCTGGCCATGCCATTTGCCGAATCACTCTCTGGCCGCCAAATGAGCTTCAACATCGCAGAGATGCCCTGGCTCGTTCCCGGCTTGATCGGGCTTGTGCTTTTGGTCGCTTTTGTCGCAGGAAGCTATCCGGCGCTGTTCCTGTCCGCGTTCCGTCCGGCCCAGGTTTTGAAAGGGAACCTCAAAGCGGGTTCGGCCAACTCCAGACTGCGCAGTTTTCTTGTCGTCGCCCAGTTCATCATCTCCATCAGCCTCATCATCGGAACGGGGATCATTCTCAACCAGCTCAGATTCATGAAAAATAAAAACCTGGGATTCGAGAAAGAGAATATGATTGTTATCGAGGTCAGGGACAACCGCATCCGGCAGTCTTTTGAGTCCATCAAAGCGGAAATCCGAAAAATCCCGGGTGTGCTCAGCGTATCGTCAGCATCTTTGGTTCCCGGGCAGGAGCCCTCTGTGCAGCCTTTTATTCCTGAGGGGTATACAGAAAAACAGGCGCAGCTCATGGAGATCTTCCGGGTCGACCATGATTTTTTTCCGACCTTGGGCATGGAGATTGTCCAGGGCAGGAATTTTTCTCCAGAGTATGGGACAGACAGCCGCAGTGCCGTTATTATCAATGAGACGGCGGCAAAAAGGTATAACTGGGAAAATCCTATCGGGAAAACAATACGCGTTCCATCGGATGAACTGGGGAAATGGGAGACCTTAACGGTTGTGGGAGTTGTCAAGGATTTCCACCGGACATCATTACACAGCGTCATCGCTCCTCAAATTATCGGCAATGACCCCGACAGTTTTGACGAGCTCGCAATAAGATTCAATCCTGAGAATGCGGACACCACGTTGAGCCTCATACAGGAGAAGTGGAGAGAAGTGGACCCCACCCGCCCGTTCGAGTTTCTCTATTTAGATGGATTGATCGACAGACTGTACGGAGCGGAGGAGCGCCTGAGTGATATTTTCTCTGCATTCTCTGTGTTTGCCGTCTTCATCGCTTGCCTGGGATTGTTCGGGATGGCTTCTTTCGCCGCCGAACAGAGGACCAAGGAGATCGGGATCCGTAAAGTACTCGGGGCGTCTGTGCCGGGCATTGTTGTCCTCCTTTCCAAGGATTTCCTCAAGCTGATTGTCGCCGCAAATGTCATTGCCTGGCCTCTCGCTTACTTCGGGATGAACAGGTGGCTGCAGAATTTTGCTTATAAATCCGGGATCGGTGTCTGGGTGTTTTTCTTGACAGGGATCCTGGCTGTGGGGATCGCCCTGGCGACTGTCAGTTATCAATCCATTAAAGCCGCGCTCTTGAATCCTGTCGATGCGATCAAATACGAGTAGAAAATAATTAATTTAGAAGGGGAGTAGATCACTCATATCGCAGTGACCTGACCGGATCAGCCAAGGCCGCTCTCAGCACCTGCCAGCATATTGTAAAAAGGGCGACGATCAGAGTCAGGATCACCGGCAGCACAAATGAAGCCGGTCCCAGGTTGGAGTGATAAGCATAAGCGTTTAAATATTTCGTCATGGCATAACCGGCAATAGGAGCCGCAATCACATTGGCAATCAGCACCCATTTTATGAAATCCCGCGAGAGCAGCGAAAATATCCCTGGAACGGAAGCGCCCAGAACCTTTCGAATCCCTATTTCTTTGGTCCTCTGTTCCGCTGCGAATGAAGCCAGCCCGAACAGCCCTAAGCAAGCCACGAACAGAGCCAGTGCGGCCGAAGTGTTCACGACTTTTCCCAAATGGCGGTCTCCTTGATAGAGTTGTTCGAGGTCCTCATCCAGGAACCGATAGACAAAGGGATATTCAGGAGCAATGGAGCTCCAGGTCGATTCAAGAGAAGCTAACGTTTGCGAAGGATTCGAAGTCATGATTTTGACAAATACAATCCTTGCCCTGTTTTTATTGAGAATGAGTGCCAGAGGGGCAACTTTATGATGAAGACTGCGCATATGGAAATCTTTGACCACTCCGATAATTCTCGCATCCAAAACTCTTTTCCCCAGCGGATCCTTCATACTCATCGCACGGATCGCCGCTTTGTTGACTACCAGGGCTTCATCCTCATCGGATGTGAATTCTCTGGAGTAGAAGCGGCCCTCCGCCATTTCCAGATTAAAAAGCGAAAGAAAATCCTCATCAACATAAGTAATACCTAATTCGATCCGATCCTCAGAACTGCGGCCCTCCCATTCGTTCAAACTCATTAAGGCTCTTCTCCGGCCAGGAGTCGTATTTGCCGAGGAGGTTCCCGTGACTTCCGGAATCTTCTCGAATTCGGTTTTGAAGAGGTCGACCTTTGGCCTCAAATCACGGGGAAGTTGGATGCACACAACCTGATCTTTATCAAAGCCCATATCCTGTTTCCGGAGAAAGTTCAGCTGCTGGAAAACCACAAACATGGCGATAATGAGCACTGAGGTCATCATAAACTGGAAAGTCACCAAAATCCGGCGGAAAGCGGATCCCCGGCCCCCTGAGGTGATAATCCTTTTTATGACAGTAACCGGCTGAAAAGCCGACAGAACAAGGGCCGGATAGATGCCTGAAATCAGGCCCGAACACAAAGTTATGCCCAGGAGACCAAGAATCATATTCCCTTGAGCCAACATCGAAAAGGACATTTTTTTGCCTGCCAGCTGCGAAAAAGAAGGGAGAAGCAGATTCACCAACCCAACAGCAATGACCAAAGAAATAAAAGCCAGCAGAATCGATTCTCCAAAAAATTGTCTGATCAGTTGTCCACGACTGGCGCCGACGACTTTACGCATGCCAATTTCTTTAGCTCTTCGGCCAGAACGGGCAGTCGTCAGATTCATAAAATTAATGCAGGCATTCAAAAGAATAAAAACAGCGATCAAGGAAAAAATAACCACGTATTTGATGTCCCCTTCGACCTGGGGAGTTAAGATGGCGTTCGAAAACAGGCGAATTCGTTTCAACGGCTGCAAGTCGACAGTAAAACTGTCTCCTTCGGAGTGTTCGGAAATTACATTACGGATTTTGGCATTGACCTCATGGGTATCGGCATTATCAGCCAACAAGACATAGATATCGAGGTAAAAGCTACCCCAACCGTCGATTGACTCCCCGAATTCTTTGATCGTCACGAAAGGGGCTAAAAATTCAAACTGAAGGTGCGAATTTTCGGGAACATTCTCCATGACTCCGGTAACCATGTACTCTACCCGGTTATCAATCCGGAGGACTTTTCCCATTGGATCGGATTGACCAAAATATTTTTCCGCCACACGCTCCGAAATCACAATAGAAGATGG
>JASFPJ010000281.1:0-4676 GCA_050116035.1 Candidatus Aminicenantota bacterium
TTTGTCGAGGCATTAGAGGCTTGAACAAAAAATGCCAGGATAATTCCCAAAGTAATCAAGGACACATAAAAACGTTTTTGAATTTTCATTTTTGAACTCCCTTAATGTGTGGATTTGCTTTGTGATTGACTGTCACAATCTCTTGCTTATATCACAGAAAGCCCTCTGTCTCAATATTTGACTAGATAAGGAGTGATCAGTAGAATGAGGCCGCGACGATCACTAAAAATTTTATTCACAGCTGCAATGATAAGCGTCCCTTTTGTGTTTACACAAAGCGATAGGGATAAAGGACTATCATACAGAAAAAAATAATAGTAATAATAGGGGTCGCATCTCAACATTCGACATTAATAAGAAAAAAGTGGAAACAAAGTAGGAAATGTCAAATGTTAAGATGCGACCCCTCTCCATTTAAGAAGGAAATGTCAAATGTTAAGATGCTATTCCTTTCTTTATTTCTCAACTCGAATTTCGCAGAATATGCTGGATCGATCCACTTCGATAATTTCAGTTTTACAAGGAAGGTTTGAAGTCAATGCAGTAAAATCATCGGGTCCGACCGTAGACGCCTTGAATCCATCCTTGCAGATAATGACTCCTTTTCCAGTAGCCGCTTCATCGATCTCTCCCATGAGTCCCTGCTCAGCCTGGAGGTGGAACCATTCCAGACGGTCCTTCCAGAAATGTTCTGAATAGCTGGAAAAGAGTGCGATCCCTCCAGGACGAATGACGCGCACCGATTCTTCAACTAGCTTTCTTTGGTTGACTGCAAATGCTGAGATACCATTCTGGATACACACCACTGCATCAAAGCAATCTTTTCTGAATCCGAGTTCAGCCGCATCCATTTCAATGAGACTGCAGAAAGAGATATTTCCGGTGAATTCGCGTGCCATGAGTAAGCTGGCGTATGATGTATCGATGCCTACGACTTTTTCAGCCTTTTCCAGCAGCCTCAGGAGAACCCGGCCATATCCGCATCCGAGTTCCAGTATTCTATCGGTGGCCTTTAACTTATCCAGTACATATTCTATCTCAGCTTCAAGATATTGTTTGACCCTTGGAGGAGCGATCTCGTAGCAGCGCTTCAGGCGCTCAGCCGATAATTTCTCAGCGTAATATCCACTCATTTTATCTTTACTGTTCTAGGATAGCTTTAATTCAGTGTGTCACTTTTGTTAATGATTGAATCGCCTTCTAACGGTTTAACCTGGAAAATTATAAGAAGCCAATAACTACATAAAATTAGGTTATCAAAAGGGAGTTCGGTTGACTAGGAAATAAAATAAAAAGGGACAGGTTACTTTTTGAAAAAGTAGCCTGTCCCCTTTTTTCTCTATCTGACTGTCTTTGTTCGAGTTACTTATCTTTTATTCCGGTGGCTTTGTACTGTGAAGGATTATCTATGGGAACGATGATCTGGTCGGCTCTGGCCACGACTTTACCCTCAGGATTGGTCAGCTCAGCTCGGCGGGCGATGAAGCGGCGATCTTTTTTGACTACTATGAGATAGCCCTTCAAGATCCATTTTCCTTTTTTATCCGGAATCTCGGCTTTGGCCTGTCCGAAGTCCATTGGATCAGTGTCATATGATTCCCAGCTTTTTCTTGCGGAGAGCACCCTGCATCCGAGGAAATTAGTAAAGTCGGTGCTGTACATCGGTTCTTCTTCCATTTCTTCCTCAAGATGCGGCTCCAGTCTTGACTCAAACTGCAAGAACATCAGGACGATTCCATTTCCATGGCGCATGGCGAGCAGTGTCTCGTTTTCATCGTCAGCCGTGAACGGAGCATTATACTCTTTACCTGTTTCTAAATCTTTGAAATGGACCTTTCCGGAAAAATGGTCGTACGCTTTCTTGAATCCCTCTGTGGGAAAATTGATCAGGAATCCATGGAGCTTGTGGGAGATGGAAGTACCGAACATGGCCATAAGAATATCGGCTCTTCCGTAGGATTGCCGCCTTAAATCCAACAGCTTGCCATGAAATAGATTATTGATTGCTTTTTTTGTATTCTCTTCGTCTCCGGGTTTAATACGGGGAAGGCTGTAGTAATTCATCCTGTTTTCCCGGATCCGCTTGAGTTCGGCCGGGTCGGTGAGCTGTGCAGAAAAGAGATAATAGTTCAGGTTAACCGGGATGGCGCGGATTTTGATCTGCTCGAGCCAGTACCGGGCTTCTTCCCTTACTTCTCTATCGGGGTCGTTCTTGGAGACATCTTCCAGGAGAGTGAGGGCGCTGCGATCGTATTTACTCCCCAGAAGGAGAACAGCTTTTTTCCTCACGCGCAGGTCTTTTTCTTTCAACATGATACCTCTGAGGAGAGAGATGGAGGCTTCCGGTTCCAGTGCGATCAATGAGCTCAAAGCGGTCAGTTTGAGATCGGTTTCTGTCTTTTTTCCTGTTTCATAGATGTCCTGAATTACGCTTTTGTATTCTGTCTTGCCGATTAGGGCCAGCTCTCCTGCGATCTCCACTCGCAGTACCTTGGCATCGTCAATCCAGACGCTTTCTGGATACTGTCCGATAAGGAGCTCCAGTTTTTGAAACGCTTCCTCTTTGAGCGCGATCACGTTCTCCTTGTACACCTCGTCTCTGGACATCCTGTTCAGCGATTGAGCCAGCCAGTAAAGGGCTTCGGCTCTCAACTGACTGGAGGGATACTTCTTGAGGAAGAACTCCAGTTGTTCTTTGGCCTTCCTCCAGTATCTTTTAAACACATAGTCTTTGGCTTTCAGGAAGATTTCAAGTTCATCTTCCTCAAACTTGAGGTCTTCATAATTCAATCCTTTATCTGTCAGCGCAGCCCGCATTTCATGGGAAATGGACAGGTCTGCGGGTTGTCCTATGGATATCAGGAAGAGTGTTATCCAGCCTGTGAATAAGATTTTCTTTAATACTTTCATTCTATATCCTCCATTTTAAATGGTTGTCTGTGATGCCAGAAAAGCTTTCAGTTTTAACTTAATCTCATTCTCCCGGATTAGCCGGGTGAGTTGAGCCGCGGATTCCTGATCCTGAGGCTTCAGGTTGGATATTCCCACCAGGATGAATTCAATATCTTCCAGGAGCTGTAAAAGGCGGGGATCATCTCTCTGAGCGACAAGATGCTTCAACAGTTTGGTCTGAATCAACATGTCTTTGATGACCAGCTTCTCGATATCGGACATTTCTTGCTGTTTCCGGGCATCGGTCCGGTTCACGAAATTGATCAGGATGGGCTCGAGTCCTTCCGTGTAGCGGAGGAGCGGTGATTCGTAGCCTTGCGAAGCTATGGATTCGGGGGGAGTTTCACCCGGACCGGGGAAAAACACTTGCTTTCCAACGAGAAATCCCAGGATAAAGACAATAATGAGAGCTGATGCCGCATAGGCCCACTTTTTATAGGGGAAGAAAATTGTCTTCTTACTTTCTCTTGGGACAGCTTTGGACGAAATGATATCCCAGGATTTCTCCTTATCCGGGAGGGGAATTTCTTCCTTGTCTTCAAAAAGTGAACCCAGGTTTTCCGATTTCTTGTATATCCGGGTGCATTCGGGACATTCCCGGAGATGGTCTTCCAGCTGCCTTTTCTCCTGAGAAGTCAATTTTCCGTAGACACTCACGGCTATTAAATTTTTACATTCTTCGCATTTCATTGTTCCCTCCACAGCGGTTCCAGCTGTTGCCTCAATTTTGAAACCGCTCTTTGGAGTTGTGTTTTAACAGTGCTCTGGCTGCACTGGAGATGCTCGGCAATCTCTTTTATGGCCATATGCTGGATATGCCGTAAATCGAACATTATGCGCTGTTTTGGAGGCAGTGTATGAAGGGCATTTTTCACCTGAGCGATTGTCTGGCTCGCAATGGCGGATTTTTCAGGGGAAGAATCATGAGCTTCCGGTTCGACGAGAAAATCAGAAAGAGACTTTGTCTGGCCGATTTTTCTCCTTTTCTTTTTTCTCAGATAATCAAGAGTGCAGCGGAGGCCGACCTGATAGATCCAGGCCGAAAAGTTGGCGCTGATATTGAAATCAAAACTCTTAATGTGCTTGAAAGCTTTAATGAATGTTTCCTGCATGATGTCCTCGGCATCCTGCTGGGATTTTGTGTAGCGATAAGCCAGCCGGAAGATTGTCATGTAGTTATTCTCGTACAGTTCCCTGAACGCACTTTCCTTTCCTTCTTTGGCCAGCAGTATGACCATCTCGTTGTTCATGTTCATTGCCAGTTCATGGGTCATCATATATATATTACGCCGAAAAGTCACACCAGGACGACAAGTCTGCAACCTTGGGGTCGTATCTCAACATTCGACATTTGGGATGCGGGGAAAAAAAGGATGAGGTAATGTCAAATCTTGAGACACGACCCCCATCCTTATTATTATGAATAACTCTGGTCTTGATGAGAAGAAAAAGGTCGTCCTCGAGAGAATAATGAACCTGAATTTCTTGAATAATCTAGGTTGAATAAGAAAGCGTCGTCAATCGTATAGAGTTTCTATAGGAGGTCGGAGATGGTTTTTCTGGAGAGAAGCAATATCGTTCCTATCTGTCCACATTGTAATAATGAATTAAAGGTCATTCATTTCCGTGGATTGGCCAGCACATTGGGGAAAAGATACATCTATATCTGTCCGAATTGCCGAAAAGTGCTTGGCATTTCCCACCGCAAGGGCTTCTGGATGGGA
>JASFPJ010000282.1:0-4643 GCA_050116035.1 Candidatus Aminicenantota bacterium
TGGGTCAGGCTCGACTCAACTCTTTATCTATCCCGGATACCAGTTTAACGCGGTGGACAGGCTTTTAACCAATTTTCACCTTCCCCGGTCAACCCTGCTGATGATGGTATCCGCTTTTGCGGATTTGGATTTTATCAAAAAAGCCTACAAAGAAGCCGTCCACCAGAAATACAGGTTTTACAGCTACGGCGATTGCATGCTCATAATTTAATCAAAGAATTAAATCCACACATCCTCTTTGGCGGTCAAATCGCCTCCCGCATCACCGGTGTTGACCGTACCCACAGGCTCAACAAGCATAATTTGACATTCCTTTTCAGCGAATGGCTTGTGCTCCACTCCCTTGGGCACAATGAACATTTCTCCTGTTTTCAGGTCAACTTTGCCGTCATGGAAATCAATCCTCATTTCTCCGTTGAGAACGATAAAAGTCTCATCCGTATCCGTGTGTTTATGCCAGATAAAGCTGCCTTGGAATTTACCCAATTTGAAATGGTAATCGTTCATCTGGGCGATGATTTTCGGCGAGAAATGTTCTGAAAACTTGGCGAATTTGGCTTTAAAGTTTATTGCTGAATACTCCATTCCATCCTCCATATTTTCCCCAGTCTACAGTGGAGATCACGGGCTCAAGCCTATAAATGAGTTCCAATGAGGCACTCTGATTAGTCAGCAGTGGTTACTTCTTTTTCTTTCTGAGCTTCTCTGTTTCTTCAGAGTTTACCTCAAAATTCTCCGCATTGATGACGACACCGTAATCTTCCTTGGCCTTCTCGAGGCTTATGATTCCGTTCTTCACTTCCTGGGCGACTTGTGCGGGATCTCTGAGATAAGCGTTGCCATATCCCCCGCCACCACCAGCTTGCTGGAAGAGGATTGTCCCTGGAGGCACATCTTCAACTAAATCTTTGCTTGTGGTTGTATACACGTGGCCATCCGGATACTGAAGTTCTATTGAATTCAGCGTCGCTTTCTTTCCTCCAAAAAGCCCGAACGGAGGCTCAACATCTCCATCTCCAAAAGTGACAACTTTGGTGTTCTCTCCTCCTATTTTGAACCGGGTCTCCACACCCAGCCCTCCTCTCCACTGGCCAGCTCCAGCAGAGTCAGGCCAATACTCATGGTTTAATAATAAATGCGGAGTCTGCTGCTCGAACATCTCATAATCCTGGTCAAGGACTCCTCCGGAAGCATCGATCATCCCGATGTGGTCATACCCATCTACTCCTTGGGTGGCTCCCGAGCCACCCTTCAACCCCATAAATCCAATATCCACATAGCTGTCTTTCTTCCTGGTGTCATAACCACTCGTGAGGTAACACAGAAGCTGGTTCCATCCGGCTGTGACTCTTCTGGGGATCGCTTGAGATAAAGCACGAATGATTGCATCGGCATTCGGAGGACAGAGATGATTCCCAAAAGTGGTGGCGGCCGGATATTTCGCGTTCAAAATCGTGCCTTCAGGAATGACGATCTTCACTGGCCTGACCATCCCATCATTATGAGGCATATCCGGATTGACCATCTGGAGAAAGGTCAAAAGAGTAGCACTCGCAGATGACGTATACGTGCCGTTGACAAAGCCATCAGTCTGAGAATCGGTCTCCGAATAATCAAAAGCGATTTCTTCATCGTCAACAGTTATCTTCACTTTTATTTTGTATTTGGAGCCGGGCGTTCTTCCGTCATAATACACCGTTGCGTCTCCCTGGTAGACTCCATTTGGTATGGTCTTTATCTCGGCGCGCATCATCTTCTCAGTGGAATCGAAAAGGTATTCTTTGTGAGACTCAAAAACATCGAGCCCATACTTATCGATCAATTTTAAAATTCCCCGCTCTCCTACGACACACGAGCCTATCTGAGCCCTCATATCCGCAGCGACGATGTCAAAACGAATATTAGCGAAGATGAGGTCCCAGACATCCTTTCTCAATTTGCCGCGTTCATAGACCTTGACAGGAGGGATTCTGAGCGTCTCCTGGAACACCTCGGTGGCTTTAGGATTGTATCCTCCAGGAACAGCCCCTCCCACATCGGCTTGATGTCCCTTGGCTGCCGCCCAAGCCACAAGCTTATCCTTGTAAAATATTGGTTTATAGACAGCCACATCGTTGTTCTGATTGCCCATGGAGAAGACATCGTTGTGAAATATGACATCCCCCGGATAGATCTCGTCACCAAAATACTCGACTATGTACTCGCACACAGGTCCGAGTGAAAAAGAAAGGATGGGAAGGTTCTCTGTCTGCTCGAGCATCTTCCCATTTCCATCATAAAGTCCAGTCACGAAATCTTTCGCTTCACACAGAATGGGTGACCGTGTGGTTTTGGTCAGGGTTATACTCATCTCTTCAGTTATGGATTTAAACCTTCTCTGAAAAACAGAAACTAATATTTTATCTATTTTCATCGGTTTATCTCAGTCCTATCTTCTTTTTGATTTCTTTTTCTTTTTCTTTTAAGAACATGGTGTAGCTTCCGAATTTATCGCACAGCACATTAAACTCAGGAGTGATAAAAGTGGTTGTGTTGATTTGCTCGATTATGGCAGGCCCCTCAATTTTATTTCCATAATTCAGCTTGTGTCCATCGTACACTGGGATCTCATCAAAGGCTTTCTTCTGCGGCAAATAGACTTCTCTCTTCTTTTTCAAAGCCTTGGCTGGATTCTCCTGGTCATATTCCTCTTTTCTGAAACCGGGCTTCACTGTTTTCCCGATACTCGACAGTCTTAGGGTAATCAACTCAATCGGTGTTCCTTCTTCTTCTAAAGAGTAGCCATACAGCCGGTTGTGCTCGGGATGAAATCTACTCGCCATGGACTCCATATCTCCATTTTCCATTTCTTCCTCTGTGACTTCCACATTCACTTCGTGATACTGTTTCACGTACCTCATATCTAGAGAATAAACATGATGGATAGAGTCTTCGGGGATGTTTTCAGACTTCAGAAGCTCTATGGCTTCTCTTTCCATTTCATGGAATAATTCCCTGAACTTCTTCACATCTATCTTGCTGAGGAATGTCGAATAGGTTCTCACAAAGTTGTGCTTCAAGTCAGACATCAGCATACCAGCTGCACAAAAAATGGACGATTCCTTGGGAATGATCATCACCGGGATCTCAAGCTCCAGCGCGATCATGCAGGCATGGACTGGACCGGCTCCTCCAGCCACAACAAGGGGAAACTCTCTTGGGTCGTGCCCGCGCTTGACGCTGACTTCTCTCACTCCGGAAGCCATGTTAACATTAATCACCCGATACATTCCCGAGGCGGCCTCAACCACATCTATCCCCAGCGGATCAGCAATTTTTTCTTTTATGGCATTTTCTGCCCGGTCAAAATTTAAGGGAATCTTTCCTCCCGCAAAAAAATCTTTATCCAGATAACCGAGCACAAGATCCGCATCTGTGCAGGTTGGCAGCTCACCTCCCAAATCATAACAGGCAGGCCCTGGCTTCGATCCGGCACTCTGCGGCCCCATTCGCAAAAGACCGCCCTCATCCACCCAGCCAATACTCCCGCCTCCAGCTCCGATAGTGACGATTCCCAACATCGGCAGAGCCAGTCTCAGCCGGTTGATTTCTCCCTCTGTGGTGACCAGCGGCGTTTTATCCTTGATGAGAGCCGCATCAAAGCTCGTCCCTCCCATATCAATGGTCAGACAATCATCATATCCTTGAATGGACGTGTACTCGATTCCAGCGACTGGTCCGGCCGCAGGGCCTGAGAGAAGGGTGACAGCGGCCTTCTCCATCGCAAACTGAGGTGAGACAACACCTCCGTTGGACTGCATGATGAGCAAGACGCCATCAAAACCGGCGTCCTTCAATTTCTCAATGAGGCTTGTCAAATAGCCCTTTAATATAGGCCCGACATAAGAATTTAAGACGGTTGTCGATATCCGGTCATAAAATCTGATGCTCGGCAAGAATTCCGATGAAACCGTCAGGTATGAATCAGGAAATTGTTCCCTTATGATTTTCTCTGTTTGGGATTCGTGTTGATTATTCGCAAAGGAATTCATAAAACAGATGGCAATCGCCTCAACGCCTTCTTTCTTGAACAGCTGGGCTGCATCTAAAACATCGGACTTTTTGAGCCCAGTCACAACATCTCCCTTATAATCAAGCCGCTCTTCCACAGGGTATCTCAGGTATCGTGGAACCAAGGGCTCCACGTTTGTGTACCTGTTATTGTACTGTTCTTCCCTTATGCCTCTCCTCATTTCCAGAGCGTCTCTTAATCCTTTGGTGGTGAGAAGCCCTGTTTTGGCTCCTCTCCGAGTCAAGACCGCGTTTGTCGTGACAGTGGTGCCATGGACGATAGTCCTGACATCCTTGATGAATTCTTTTAAGGAAGTGTTTTTGGTTTTCGCCATTTCCGAAAGGCCATTCATCAATCCTATGGATGGATCCTCTGGAGTGGATAAGACTTTATAAATCTCTGAGCTTCCATCCTCGGAGGTCAGCAAAAAATCTGTGAATGTCCCCCCGACATCTATCCCTATTCTGTATTCCATAGTTTTGAAAAAGCTAAGCTCACTAAGTTAATACTGATCCAATAAATACATCTCTATTTAAATGCTTCATCATTGTCATTGCGAGCCCGAAGGGCGCGGCAATCTCATATGGAAAAT
>JASFPJ010000283.1:0-4636 GCA_050116035.1 Candidatus Aminicenantota bacterium
TTCCAGCCGGCATGAGAAAGGACCCTTATCAATTCGGTTTCCTCGGGATGAGAATTCAGAAGGGAGTATGTTTGACCCGGCGTGAGACCATGCTCGCTCAGCCCGTGAAGGAGGGAGGGGAAAAAAAGCTGGGGAGTGTCCGAAATGACATAGAGCTGGAAAGTGCCCTTCGATGATTGAGAGGCGAGCATATAGGGCGTTATAAGAGGAGTGACGATTAACGTTTTGAAAAAATCACGCCTATCCATGGCAGTCTCCTTTTTTAAGAATATTGATGATCACCGGATACATGTGAAGCTTGTTTTTCTTTCGAAAATGTCGGAAGAGGGCCAGGCTTGTTGTGAGAACAGCCAGAATGAGGCTCAAAAGGCTTGCCGCGGATGAAGACAAAGGGATAAACGGCGACAAGAGATATCCTGCGGCCATTCCCAGGAGAGCAGCGACCAGGAGTGTTCCGAAAAGCAGGATTAGAGCCTGATTGTATTTTGTCTCGGGAATCTCGATTTCGACTTCGTCTCCCGTGCACGCTTGTATGGGATTCTGGACTTCAAGAAGCCCCTTGGACTTGTCATCTCCAGTGCAGAGGCTTC
Organism: Candidatus Aminicenantota bacterium; assembly: GCA_050116035.1. Taxonomy (GTDB): domain Bacteria; phylum Acidobacteriota; class Aminicenantia; order Aminicenantales; family Aminicenantaceae; genus SOIA01. Next base: position 591 of record JASFPJ010000283.1, read on the forward strand.
TGGCAGAACAACTCCCGCAGGACTCGATGAGGCAATGGACTTCGACCTTTGCCAAATCATTTTTTGTGGCGACAACCAATCCTTTATCCTTCATCTTTCTTTCTATTTTCCTCTTCTTTTTCATCCTCATCCTTGTGAAGGCGACCGATGGCGTTGGTCGGGCATTTCTCGATTTCAGGAATCTTCTCCGGGTCAATCTTCTTATAATCGGTGATGACCGCGATGTTATTCTCCATGACAATTGCCTCCGGACAGGCTCGTGCACAGATTCCACAGGCGATACAGGCATTCTTGCACACCTTCCGCGATGCGGCTCCCCTGTCCAGCGAACGGCAGTAGACAAGGATTTCTTGATCTATTGGGTGGAGTTCGAAGAGATTCCTCGGGCAAGCGTCAACACACTTCCCGCAGGCCGTGCACTTGGATTCGTCCACCTCCGGGAGGCCATCTTCCCCCATGTGGAGCGCATCAAATGGGCAGGCTCGTGCGCAGTCTCCAAAATGCAAACATCCGTAAGAACACTGCTTATTCCCGCCGATGAGATGAGCGGCCAAGCATGTGGAAATTCCAAGATAAGGACCCTTGTCCTTGGCGGCTTCATGGGTTCCCCGGCAGTGAAGCCGGGCGAGCTGCTTGGTCACCTCCGGGGCTTTGACCCCCAATGTGTCGGCAATCTGGACTGCGACCTCTTCTCCTCCGACCGGGCATCCGTCTGCCTCCACTTCTCCTCTGACCACAGCTTCAGCAAAAGCCCGACAACCCGCGTATCCGCAGGCGCCGCAGTTGGCCTGGGGCAAAATTTCTGACACTTTCTCGATTTTGGGGTCTTCGTAGACTTTCAACTTCTTGTAGGCGAAGACAAGCCCGACAGAAAAGAGGAAGCCAAGAGCGGCCATAGTGATTATCGGTATCAAAATATCCATTACCTTATCATCCCAATAAATGCCATGAAGCCAAGGGCCATGATGCCGGCGACGATCAGCGCGATGCCCGCTCCTTTCAGGGGCTCGGGAACGTCCGCCAGGTCAAGTTGTTCTCGGATCCCGGCCATGAGGACAATAGCCAGAGTGAAACCTAAGCCGGATCCAACTCCGAAGACGACGGCTTCTGCAAACCCGTATTCTCTCAGAGCAGCCAGAAGGGCCAGCCCCATAATCGCACAGTTTGTCGTTATAAGAGGGAGATAGATCCCGAGCGCCTGGTAGAGGGGGGGACTGATTTTTCGGATGAACATCTCGACAAGCTGAACCAATGAGGCAATGACAAGGATAAAGGAGACGATCTTCAAGTAGTCCAACTCATTCGGAATAAGAATCCAGTTGTTGATAGCCCAAGAGACGACAGAAGTGATGGTCATGACAAAGGTCACGGCCAGCCCCATTGAAAGAGCGGAGTCGATTTTTTTAGAAACGCCCAAGAAGGGACATATCCCCAAGAAATAATACAGGACGAAGTTGTTGACGAGTATCGCAGAGACGAAAATGGCAACTAGTTCCACTCTTATTTCCTCGATTTTGTTTTAGACTCTATATGCAGAGCGATCCCAAGAAGTATGCCTAAAGCCAAGAAAGCTCCAGGGGGAAGAATCATGATAATCCAGGGCTTGAACCAGGAGCCCATCACCGGGTAGCCAAAAAATGTTCCGGCTCCCAAGATTTCCCGGATTGAACTCAGGACAAGCAGAGCCAGAATGAATCCGGAGCTCATCCCCAACGCATCTATGAAAGAGCGGCCGACAGAATTTTTTGAGGAGAAGGCTTCCTGGCGGCCCAGGATGATGCAGTTGACAACAATCAAGGGGACATAGGGACCCAAGGCTTCAGAGATCGGATAGAAAAAGGCTTTGAGGAACAGGTCCGCAATGGTCACGAAGCTGGCAATGACGACGATAAAGGTGGCGATGCGAACTTGAGAAGGAATGAGCTTTTTGATTGATGAAATCACGAGAGAGCTGAATATGAGGACGAAGGTAGTGGCCAGGCCCATGGCCAGGCCGTTGATCACCCATCCTGTCACCGCGAGCGTGGGGCACAAACCCAGAAGCTGGCGGAAGACGGGATTTTCGTCCCACAATCCCTTTGTGAATTCCTGTCCGATGCTCTTAGTTAACATCCGGCTCCTCGATTTGGAATGCTTTTTCTTCGATAAGTTCTCTCACTCTCACGAGCGAGCTGTTGATAATTTTCAGAACAGATTCAGAGGAGATTGTTGCCCCTGTGATGGTGTTGATTTCCATGGGGGACAGCTCTTCTGGAGTTTTGGCGGCAGGCTTCCGGAGGGAGAGAGACTCGCTGCAGTCCTTGTTTTCCCAAAATATGAGGAAAGCATTGTCGTCTTCGATTTTGGCTCCCAATCCTGGGGTTTCTTTCTGCTCAATAATTCTCAACTTTTTTGTCCTCGTCAGAGACGTGTTTGTCCCCAGCATCAGGGCGATTTTGTCTTGAAACCCGACTCCTGAGGCCAGGATTCCAAAACCGATAATGGCTCCATCCTCATCTTTTCCCCCATAAATAGTGAGGTCCTTCTCTTCATACAATTTTTCGCTGCTCACTGTGCCGGGGATGACATGAGCGATCGCCCCCTCAATCTCCCGCTGTATATTCAGAGCAATTCTCTCTTTGGTCAACATTCCGACAGTTGCCAGGAAACTTCCGGAGAGAAGCCCGACAGAAGTCAGGACGATGATCATTCGAGCGTAAAGGCTCATTCCTTTCTCCTTTCCCCCAGTATTCGGGGGCGAGTGTAGCGGTTGAGCAGTGGCACAAAAGTATTCATGAAGAGGATGGAGTACATGACGCCTTCGGGAAAACCACCAAACAGACGCACAAGACCGACGACAATCCCGATCCCAAGCGAATAAATCCAGGTTCCCAGAGGAGTGATGGGCGAAGTCACCATATCTGTCGCCATAAAAAAGGCTCCGAGGAGGAGCCCCCCTGCAAGCACGTGGAAAAGAGGAGAGGCGTATTTTCCAGGATTAATGAGCCAGAATATCCCCGTAAAAACGGACAGAGACAGGATGATGCCCAAAGGTATACGCCAGTCGATCACGCGGCGGAAGAGCAGGAAAAGACCTCCAATAATCAGAGCCAGGGCAGAGGTTTCGCCAATACAGCCACCTGTATTCCCAAAAAAGAGATCCTTGAGAGGAGCCAGGATTCCCTGGGCTACGGCATCCTGAAACTTCAAATCCCCTAAGGGAGTGGCGGAGGTGGCTGTGTTGATTGTTTCCGTGACGGGGGGAATCCAGGTCGTCATCGCCACCGGAAAAGCAGTCTGGAGGAAGGCCCTTCCGACCAAAGCCGGGTTAAAAATATTATACCCCAATCCACCAAAAACCTGTTTTCCTATGGCAATGGCGACCACGGCACCGATGATGGCCAGCTCCAGGGAAAGAGAAGGGGGGAGGGTTAATGCCAGGAGGATGCCGGTGATAATCGCGGACCCATCAAACAAAGGCTGGAGAGGTTTCTTCCTCAACCAGAGGAATATCGCTTCTGTGGCCAGACAAGCTGTCACACAGCAGAGGAGAAGCAGCAGGGCTCTCAGCCGGAAGAAGTAGAGAGAGGCCAAGACTGCCGGGGCCAGGCTGACCACCACAGCATACATGATCTTTGGAACTGAATCTTTATCTCTGAAATGAGGTGAAGACTGGAGGATAAAAGCTTTTTCTGTCATCAAGCGCTCTTTTTTTTCTTCAAACTCATGACCTCATTTTTTCCCAGGCGCATCCAGTGCACAAGGGGAATTTTTGAGGGACAGATATACTGGCAGGAGCCGCATTCCACGCAGTCCAGGATGCCCCAGTTTTCGGCCTCCTCCAGCTTGCTGAATTGGACATATTTAGCGAGCTGTGTCGGCACAAGAACCATAGGGCAGTGCTCAATGCATCGTCCGCAGCGGATACATGGATGCTCAATTCTGGGCTCAGGAGCGTCCCACGTTAATATGCCAGAAGTCCCTTTGATTACCGGCACATCCAGAGACCACTGGGCCAGCCCCATCATCGGTCCACCCATCACCAGGATATTTCTGTCCTCTCTGAG
>JASFPJ010000284.1:0-4633 GCA_050116035.1 Candidatus Aminicenantota bacterium
ATTTGAACATCACCATCCAATCATTTGGAGAAGCCTATCACCCTTTAATTTTGACATTCAATCGGGATCAGGAATTGTGCCGGGGAACTCGGAAAGACAAAGACAGATGAATTTCTCATTTTAACGGCATAGTCTGATCCCTTCCATGCCCATATAATTATGTCTAATATCGAGCCCTGGCTCCATTGTTTTTCTCCATTGTTTTTCAGATGGCCGTGATATAAAATATCCTCCAATGGGCCACGCGAAAGAAGATTTCCCCGAATATTTTTTAAAAAATGTCAAAAAACCCTTGCTCACATCTGTTCCGCTTCGAGACCACTCCAATTTCAAAATTGGGGGCCAGGCAGACTATTTCTTTGAAGCCACTTCGGTGCAGGAACTTATGGCCTCAATCTTCTCTGCGCGGGAAGCGTCTGTCCCGTTCTATGTTATCGGAGGGGGTTACAATCTTCTGTTTGATGATAACGGATTTCGAGGCCTGATCATTAAAAATGAAGTGAAGGGTGTCAAGAAAAGAAAAAGTGTTCCAGAAGTGGAAGCATTGGCCGGAAATTCTTTGGAGGAGTTGCTTTGTTTCTCCGTTGATAAGGGCTTGAGCGGCCTCGAATTCCTGGCCGGGATCCCTGGAACGATAGGAGGCGCTGTTTACGGCAACGCTGGGGCGTTCAAGAGGAGCATCGGAGAAACCGTAAAGGAAGCCCTTCTGCTCGACCGGAAGGGTGAGCAGGTCCAGGTGGGAAGGGATTATTTTGAATTCAGGTATCGCCACAGCATCCTGAAGAAAAAACAGGATGTGCTCCTCAGCGTTGTCTTTGAACTTTGTGATGGAGAGAAAGAATCCATACAAGCGCTCATCGAAGAAAACCTGAAAAAGAGAAAAGAGAAACATCCTCCTTACGACCTTCCGTGTGCGGGAAGCTACTTCAAAAACCCAGTCCTCCCTGACGGAAGAGTTGTCCCTGCGGCTTATTTTTTAGAGAAAATCGGAGCTAAGAAGATGAAAGTCGGGGGAGCCGCTGTCTATTCCGGCCATTCAAATTTTATCTTTAACCAGGAGAATGCCTCAGCGCAGGATGTTTTTCGTCTGGCTCAGAAAATGAAACGCCGGGTGAAAGAGAGGTTCGCTGTTGAACTCGAGGAAGAAGTTATTTTTCTTCCAGCAAGTCCTTCAACGCTTTGATTTTCTGGACGCTCAATTTTTTTTCTCGACTGGTAATTTCCAGCGCCTGAAACGCCAATCTCCTGTACATCTCATACAAAGGAGGGAACTTTCTCAGAGCCTCGAGATGTTTCTCAACGGATGCCTTATCCCCTCGAATCACGGGGCCGGTCAGGGAGGCATGGATGTCAAATTTTTTTACATTGTGTAAAGTCCCTTTCACCAAAGGGAGAAGAACTTGAAAGGCCTGCTCTTCCTGAAGGCCGACTTGATTGAGAAGGGATGATGCCGTATCCAGGAGCACGACAAAAAAGTTTGAGGCTATGCTGCAAGCGGTGTGATAGAGGGCTTTGTGTTCAGCCTTGATCGTAAAGGAGCGACCGCCAAGCATCTGGATGATTTTTTGGGATTCCTCCAGAGCTTTCGATTCCCCTTCTAAACCAAAATATATGTTTTCGAACTGTTCAGGGGGAGTTCTTTTATGAGCAAAAGATTGGACGGGGTGAATCGATGCCGTTAAGGCTCCCTTCGCCTTTAGCGGTTGCAGGACTTCTGAAGAAAGAAGGCCTGAGCAGTGAAAAATGAATTTTGCTGACCAGCGAATGCGCGCATCGTCAAGTTCCTTTGCGACCTTCACGATTTCTTCATCCGGCAGACACAGAATGACTATATCTCCGGCTCTAGCTGCCTGGATATTATCCGTGGAAGCCTTCCCTTCTCCGATGATCTTCCGGCTCTCTTCTGCTGAAAGAGATGTCCTGCATGAGAGAAATTTTATCCTGTACCCTTTCTTTGAGAGCGCGACGCCCAGTGAGGTGCCCAAGCGACCTGCGCCGATAATTGAAATCTCGTTCATTTTTTATTCTTGAAAATCTTGAGCCATTGATTTATCTCAAAGGATGAGGGAGGAACGACTTTTTTCTCTTCGGCTTGAGACTCTCTGTGCTCTTTCAGGGCAGATTTGAGTTCCCGTTCGAATTCTTCGCAGCTCAATGACTTAGCCCCCTTGGTCTTGGCGAAATTTTTTATCTCGCGGTCCGAGCTGACCACAAAAAATCTTCTCAAATCGGTCTGTTTGGAGACGATTTCTTTGATGACTTCATCGGCATTCTGGTCGAAGGCAGGGAAGATGACTGAAAAATATTTTTTTCGAAACTTTTCATCGATAAAATCTGGGTCTGGATTTCCATCAAAGACCACCAGCACGCGTGTTTTCTTCTGTCGTTGGAACCTCTGAAGTTTTGAGACCAGGCGGTGCTTACTCTGAGGATCTCTCAATTGGGCAGGGGAAGAGTGTCCGATGAAATTGTTTCCATCAATCAGGTAAGCCACTGGATGAGATGCGAATCAGCAGGATGGTCAGCCGCAGGATGTTAAAGAGAGTAGGATTCTCCGGGATTGAGAATGATGACTTCCGCTTTGTCTCCGACAATTTTTTTGAATTCTTCTGGATCAGCGCTAACGATAGGAAAAGTGTTGTAATGGACAGGGATGACTTTTTTCGTCTGTATAAATTCCACTGCCTTGGCTGCGGAGGGAACGCCCATCGTGTAGCGGTCACCGATAGGGATAAAGCTAAGATCCGGTTTAAAGAATTCACCGATGAGCTTCATATCATAGGTTAAACCCGTATCCCCGGCATGATAAATCTTCTTGCCATCCATTTCGATGACCACTCCTGCTGGATCTCCCTTTTCAGCAGAGTGGAGCGCCTGAACCATATGCACTTTCACTCCCTTGGCTTCAATGGTTCCACCGATGTTCATTCCTTCTGCGGTTATTCCTTCTTCTTCAGCGTCCACGGAAATCTCGTGAATGCCGACGCAGGTGGCGCCTGTTTTTTTGCAAATCGTGAAGGCGTCTCCGAGATGGTCGCCGTGATGATGGGTGACGATTACTACGTCTGCTTCGTCGATTTCATCTGGAGTCGTTGAAGCCGTAGGATTACCTGTCAGGAAGGGGTCGATGTATACTGTTTTTGATCCCTTGATTTTTATCCCAGAATGTCCTAACCAGGTGATTTCCATCGTCTAACCTCCTTTTAAATTATTCTTTCAGGATTATTTTAGTTTTGCCTCTTTTTATCCGGGAGGCCAACTCATCTGCCTTCCACCCAAAAGATGGAAATGGATGTGGAGAACATCTTGACCTGATTCCCGAGCTGTATTAAGGACGATTCTGTATCCTCTTTCTCCGATTTCCTTTTCTCGAGCGATTTCGCGCGCTTTGAGAAGAAGATGGTTCAGTACATTTTTTTTATCTTCAGGAATTTCATTCAAAGAGGGGAAATGCTCTTTGGGGATAAGAAGAATGTGAACCGGGGCTTGAGGATTGATGTCATCGAAAGCGATTATTCTCTCGTCCTCATAGACAATGCTGGCCGGGATTTCTTTATTGATGATTTTGCAGAAAATGCAATCTTCCATTTTAAGCCTCTGTTCTCACTCTCTGATTCTTTCTATTTTGGCGCCGAGTGACTTAAGCTTGTCTTCAAGATTCTCATAGCCTCGGTCCAGATGTTCGACTTTATTAATGATTGTTTCACCGCTGGCAATCAAACCAGCCAGGACGAGGGAAGCCGAGGCTCTTAAATCCGTGGCGATGGTTTCTGCTCCTGAAAGAGGAGTTTTTCCTTTGACAAGGGCTTTATCTCCGAAAACTTCGATATTCGCTCCAAGACGGAGCAGTTCATTGATGTGAGAATATCTTCTATCAAAGATAGTTTCGGTGATGATCGAGGTTCCGGAGGCCTGAGTCATCAAGACTATAAACTGGGCCTGCATATCGGTCGGGAATCCTGGATACGGAGAAGTAGTGGTATCTTGAGGCCTGATCTCTTCGCTCCCGATAACACGGAGGGAATGATTATTGAGCTTTTTGATTTGTGTTCCAGAGTATTTTAATTTTTCTATCACTGTATCGAGATGTTCGGGTTTGACATTGGTTAGAACGATGTCCCCTCGAGTGAGAGCGCTGGCGACAAGAAAAGTCCCAGCTTCTATTCGGTCGGGAATGATTTCATGCGTGGCCCCGCCGAGCTCTCTGACTCCCTTTATGCGAATGGTCTCTTCACCGATTCCATCGATCCGCGCTCCCATTTTAACCAGAAGCTCACAAAGGTTGGAAATTTCGGGCTCCCGGGCACAGTTCTTCAGAACAGTCTCTCCAAGGGCCAGGCAAGCGGCCATGATAAGGTTTTCTGTTCCCCCAACTGTCTTTTTTTCAAATTCGATTTCAGCTCCATGAAGCTTGTCTGCATCTGCGTTAATGTACCCGTGTTCAAGGCTTATTGAAGCCCCGAGTTTCTCCAGGCCGTGAATATGAAGATCGATGGGGCGGGAGCCGATGGCGCAGCCACCGGGCAACGCAACAATGGCCTTTCCGAAGCGGGCCAGGAGAGGACCCAGGACGAGAATGGATGCCCTCATGGCCTGAATCAGATCATAAGAGGCTTGGTCTGATTTGACTTCT
>JASFPJ010000285.1:0-4587 GCA_050116035.1 Candidatus Aminicenantota bacterium
TTCTTGCAGTACCTCATACGAGAATACATCGGCAGGGGGCAGGTTGAGATTGCGCATATGTGGTTCGTGGCTCACTTGCTTGTGTATGCCCTAGGATACTGGTTGTGGCGCCTTCTCACAAAGCACCGCATCCCTGTATCCAAGTCAAATTTGTCTGTGCCGACTCACCAAGTCATCTTGGCCTATGCGCTCGGACTGGCAGCTGTCACATGGGTGGTCCGTTTCTGGTACCCGATTGACCGCTGGAAGGATTTGTTGTTTGTCGTTCCATCAGAGATCGCTCATCTCCCTCAGTATCTCTCCCTCTTTATAGTTGGAATCGTAGCCTATCGTCGTGACTGGTTCCGGAGGTTATCGACAAGGACTGGCATGATCTGGCTCTGGATCGGGTTAATAGCTGCAGTTTCCCGATATGCATACAGCCTGGTAGGAAGGCGATTCATCCCCTCGATCACTGCGGGCGGCGGGCCTAACTGGCGCTCGCTAGTCTACAGCACTTGGGAAGCATTCATCTGTGTAGGGCTCTGTGTGGGCTTGCTGGTCCTGTTTCGCGATCGTCTCAATAAACGTGGAAAACTTCTCTCTATCCTGTCTGATGGCTCGTACACCGTGTACATCATCCACCTGTTTGTGGTCATCGGTCTTCAGTTCGGATTGGTTGGATCCCCTTTGCCGCCTTTTGTTAAGTTTACGCTTGTCACTCTTGTCGGAGTGCCCCTCTGTTTTGCTCTCAGCTATCTTATCAAGAAAGTACCATTCACAAAGAAGATTCTGTAAGCAGCCGTCTTTCTTATCATCGTGAATGTTCCATGAAATAAAAAGCACAATCCTCTCAGGAATGGAATTCAAAAGGAGTTAAATTTTAAAGGTAGAATCTTCGAAAAATCCGCTGGCTTAGAAACCTCGGGCGAACATCGTCCAGAATTGATCTCCGAGCTCCAAGTATTTGTGCATGGCTGCCCGGGCAAAATCATTCGTGTATTTTGTCAGGTATTCCTGGGCTTTGGCCAGGTCCTCCTCAGAGTGTCCTTTCTTCAAAAGTGCCAGAACTTTTTTCTCGATATCCGGCAGGTCAGAAAAAGCTCTATCCTCAAACTCTTTCACAGCATCTTTGATGTATTGTCCGGCTCTTCCCCAGCGGACTGTGGCCAGTCGATTCGCGCGCCTGAACGCCCAGCAAGCAGAATCCATACGGAACCTGTGCTGCGCGCATATTTCAAAACTCGGAGGAAGTTCTAAGACACCGGCGAATATCGGAATTCTCGGGCTTTGGCCAGGATTGTCAAACGAGAACCAGGCGATTCCTCCCACAGGATCAGGCAGCCAATCCCGCATCTGCAGTACTTCAGAATAGGAACATCCAGCAATGGCAATGGTTCTCTTCCGATCCACAGCTCCCGGCTTGAGAGTGTTTAAAAGATTCATCATATCATAGGACATCCAGGGACTCACCACAGGGCTCTTCTCCATTTCCTTGCCTCGGCGTTTTTTCACAATGAGGTCTTTTGTCATATCCAGTTCTGTCCCTTCATAGGTTTCCCGGTAGAATTTCAAGACATCCCTGACTGAAAGTTTCTTTTCCGGCTTCACCGAGAAAGGAAGCTCCTCCATCTTCACATTCAGTTTGAGAGAGGGAGCGAGAGTGCTGAGCACATAGTATTCCCGGGTTGAGAACGGCCTTCTTCCGCTGTAGACTTTCCAGAACTTGAAAGTCTCTCCACTGTCAGGATCCCACCAACCCATCTCTTCGGCCACAGAATACACATTTTCCGAAGCCATATAGTAATCCGGCTTATCCAGGTCAAGCTCACTTATTCTCGGGATATTCGCCGATACGCCCACATGGTCATCAGGAATACGGACCGCTGCCCACACCGCTCCCTTTTCCAGAGGGCCGGCGCCAAATATCTCAAAATGCCAGACTTCCTTTGGGTCAGCGATGGTGATGCATTCTCCCCAGTCCCCGTATCCATACTCTTTAACCAGTTGGCCAGCAAGCTTGATGGCCTCCCTGGCGGTTGTGCATCTTTCCAGCATGAGACGCTCGATCTCCTCGATCATGAACATCCCTTCTGGATTGTACAGGTCTCTTTTGCTCCCGATCGTTGTCTCTCCGATAGCCAATTGTTTTTCGTTCATGCAGGGATAGGCTGTGTTGAGAAAAGCATAGGTTTCCTCAACTTGAGGGATCTCGCCTTTCAGCTGCAACCCCCGTAGATCCCAGGAAGTCTCGTTATGCATCTTGCCGTAATAGATTTTGTTCACTGCTCCCTTGGGATGCTTTTGATGCGGCACCATATTCACCCAGGTTCGGTAGTTGCCATCGCAGGAGTGAGCCGTGATGACCGAACCATCAGTGGTCGCCTTTCTTCCAACCATGATACTGGTGCATCCTGTATCCCAATCTTCCCAATCTTGTGGCGGCTGTTGAGCGGGGATCAGGAATAAAACAGTCATTAAAGACAGGATGGTTAATACAGCCAATCCGCTGAGTATTTTCTTAAGACTCATTTTTTTCATCTTCACCTCCTTCTCTCATAGCTACTTAATTATTATAAGAAATGGAGTGTTGTCAATGTATTTGTAGAATTTGGAAAAATTGGGGGAGAAATATGATAAAAATCAAGGTAAAACAAAGGGGGGAGTCTTTAAAACTCAAAAAAATGCAGTGAGTGAAAAATTAATCCTGTTCCAGTTTATATGCAGAAGCCAGCTGGACGACTGCTTTGATTTTTGGACAAGGGAAGATTTCAAGACAGATCCTTGACAGCTTTGAGCTCTATCCGTGCATTGATCTCTCTGGAGACTCCTTCTGAATCCCTTTTTAGAAAAGTGAATGTGAGCTGCTTATGCTTCTGGATAGGTCTCTCGCTCTTTTGCCTCTTTTTCTTTCCAATCGCCTTCTTGATTAGATCGTACACCGCTCCGGCCGCATCCAAGATTGAAAAAGAATTCAACATAGGATTTTTATGCTCTTTCTCAATTTCGTAAAAAGGACCGTAACCTTCGGGCAAACGAGGCTTCTCGATTTCGAAGGAGGCTCCCTTGAAAGGGACTTTCTTGCCGGTCACTATTAACCGATTGCCCACAAACATGGATAATTCATATTCAGGATCTCTGACTTGTTTTTGAGTTCCAGAATCACCCCCTGGAGAGTCCAGATGAATATCGATCCCTATTTCCTTTTTTAGGATAAGATCACCAACTTTAAGGTCTAAAAAATAGACATGCGAACCGGATTCTTCGAATAAGCCTGTGGCGTCAACATCAACAATGTTCAAGCCTCTCCTGAGAAGGCCTCCTTTAATCACGTTTTCTTCATCGGACAATTTATAGTAGGCCTCCACTGGTATTTCTATCCCGAGCACCAATTTTTCCGGTGGAGCGAGTGTTTTACCTGTTTTTTCTCCTATCAATCCTATTTCGATAATTAAAACCGAGAGATCCTGGCCAAACGAGTAAAGACTAAGGCTGAAAACAAACGCCATCAAAAACGAAACTTTTCTAATCATCGTAATGAAATTCAAAATAGGCCTCGAGATTCTTCTTCGGGAAATCTTCGGGCAAGGAAGGGAAAGGAGAGCTCTCTTTCAAGGCTTTCAAAGCCGCTTCATCGAGGAGCAGGATCAAAGATGAATTCACGACTTGAGCGGAGAGAATTTCTCCACTCTCATCAATAATCACGGAGATCCCCACAACACCTTTAACTCCCATCTCTTTCGGATAGGGAATGATCCAATTCGCAAGGATTGTATTCACGACCTTTTCGGCCCAGGGAGAAATATCATAATTTTCGATACGAAATGAGGCTCCCGCCCTTTGAGCCACACCGCCGACGCTTCTCCGCGCAAGGCCTTTACTTCCTTTGGAAAAACCGATGTTAAAGAAACCCGAGCGAGGTAGCTTCAACTGTTTGACATTCCTCTCAAAATTAGCTCGCTCCATCTCACTCAAATGGTTTTGTGCTTTGTTAAATTCGAGGGAAAAATCCAGGACATAATCTGGAAGCAAGTCCGACTCAGACTTGAACGACCACCCGAGGAAAAAATTCGAGGCCAGATCCGAATAGAACATTTCTTCCTCTGTTGGAATCCGATTGTCACTCCTTTCTGTTGAATAAAGCTCTCCGCGGCTCACAGTCTCTGATGTTTGTGAAGGATCCCCCCGGTCTCCTGTTTTGTCCGGAAGCAGTGCCCCCTTATCCTCATCTCCTCCGAGCTCATCCCTGGATGTCTCATCAAGGCGTCTGAGGGAATCTTCAGTATCCATCGGGATGATCAGTTGTTCGGGAGAAACGAGTGCGACTTCCCTGATTTTCAGGTGTTCAAGGTTGATACTCACCGAAACGTTAATATAAAACAGAACAGTCATCAAGGCCACATGGATAAGGAGAGAGAAGAGAAAGCAGGCGGCCCTTCTTTTTAAATCGACTCTTTCTTTATTAATCTTTATCCCCCTTATGATTCTAGCACTCTTCCTCTATATATTTAAATTCCAGGTTTGTGAAAAAAGTTACATATCAGGAATTAAGTGTATACAAGCCTCTCACAGGTAGAAAGAAGGCTGAAGGCTTGAAAAGGAGAAAGG